>JBKGUS010000060.1:0-4011 GCA_046462295.1 Thermoleophilaceae bacterium
TCGAGCAGCGCAACGGCCTCGTCCACCGTGGACGCGCGCGCGTACTCGAAGGGCGCGGGTACCTGCATGTCCTCCCCCTCTCCCGGGTGGATGCTGCGGTGACGCTACCCGCTCGCGGCGACACGCCCAAACGGGTCATAACCGTTCGCTTATAGTGCGCTCTCAAGGTGACCTTCGCCCAGCTTCGCGCCTTCGCGACGGTGGCCCGACTCGGGTCGGTGAGCGCGGCGGCGGACACCCTCGGCGTGAGCGAGCCGGCGGTCTCGGCCGCAGTGGCGTCGCTGCGCCGGGACCTCGACGACGCGCTGTTCGTCCGCGCAGGCAACGGCATCCGGCTGACCGCGGGCGGCGAGCGCCTGGCGGCCGCGGCCGCGGAGATCATCGGGCTGGAGGGGCGGATGCGTCGTGAGGTCGGGGAGGCGCGCGGTGAGCGCGGATTGCTGCGACTGGCGGTGTCGCCGACGGTTGCCGAGTACGTGTCGGCGCCCCTCCTCGACGCCTTCACGCGCCGGCAGCCTGCGCTCGAGGTCGCGCAGGAGGTCGCGTTGGCCGACGACTTCGCGGGGCTGCTCGGCGACCGCCGGGCCGACGTGGCGCTCGGCCCGGCGCCCCCGCCGGCGCCCGGCGTCGACGTCGCTCCCTTCCTGCGCTACCGGCTGATCGTGGTCGCCGGGCCGGGCCACCGCCTGGAGGGCGCCCGCGAAGTACGGCTGGCGGCGCTGCGCGACGACCGCTGGCTCGTCGGCCCCGCGGGTGCGGAGCCGCACTCGGCGCTGCACGGGTTCTTCCGCTCGACCGGCCTGCCGCCCCCGCAGGCGGGCGCCTTCGCGACCGAGGCGGCGGCGCAGGCCGCGGCCGCCGGGGGCCAGGGCGTGATGCTGGCGATCGCCCACACCGTGCTCGATCAGCTGCGCCGGGGGACCCTGGTGCGCCTCGACGTACGCGGCACGCCGCGCGAGGCGATGTGGCACGTGGCGACGCTGCGCGACCGTCTCTCACCGGTAGCGGACGCCCTGCGCCGCTTCGTCACGACCCCGGACGCCACGCAGGCGATCGTCACCCGCCCCGGCGGAGTGCCGGCAGCCCGGTTCCGCCCGCCGGTGTACGTGACGATCTGGAGCGCGATCGGCGGCCAGGCGGAAGTCCGGTGACCAGCGATCGGAATCCTCACCTGAGATGACCTGTGCCTCATGAGCGTCGAGCGTGTGCTGCGGGTGCGCCGCACCGCCGAACGTCGCCACGGCGGACTCTGTGCCGCATGGGCGGTTAGAGGAACCGATCTGTGCGTCGCGCATGGCAACGGAGCGCCACCGATTCCCAGGTCTTGGGCCGTGCGCTGCGGCGCACACCGGTCGGATGGCGTGCGCTGTAGAGCGTGGGCGGTGCGGGGCGCAAGCGTGTGCCGCGTTGCACGGCGGGATGGCGCCGGCGGTGAGGGCCGCCGCGGGTGTTCACGGACTCTTATCGGTGACCACCCCTTCGGACCGAAACGATGCGCGCGAGCGCGCCGCAGGACGCGACACTGGCGACCGTTGTGTAAGAAAGCGTTGGTGAACCGGCAAGGAGGCGGGGCCGCAGGGCCCGCCCCGCGCGCGTCGTTTCGGCCACAGGGGCCGGTCGCGGGCAGAAGGGCGGTGCCATGCCCGAACGGTTCACGCGGATCGTCGAGGACTCGCTCACAACGGTCGCCAGGAGCCGGCCGGCGGGCGGTTGATCAGGTGGTGGGCGGCAAGCGCCAGCGCGATCGCCCGGTCGTCGTGCTGCCCGGGGTCGTGGTCCATCCGCAACACCCCGGGCGACGTTTCGCGCAGCCGGACGTTCGCGAGCTCGTCCAGCAGCTCCGCGTCGTCCGGCAGCGCCAACGCCCGGTCCCGCAACAGCCGGTACAGCGTCATCGCCAGCCGCCCGACCGACTGGGAGCTGAACGCGAACTCGTACACCGCGACGCGCTGCTCGCGAAGGCGCTGCGCCAAATGAACGGCCTGCCACGGGTCCAGCACCACGCCGGCCCGGAACGCGCGGTGCGCCTCGAGCAGCCACGCCTTCACGTCCTCGATCCGCACCGGCTTCCGACGAGAGCCAGCCCAGACCTGCAACCGATCGAGCACCACGCGGGCGCCGTCGAGATGGCATACCGCCGCGACCGTCCGGTCGTCCTTCAAGCCGAGATCGACCCCGGTCGCGTACCGCACCCCCCGCTGCGGCGAGAGCGCGCCGTCGAGCGTGACGCACGCACGCAGATCGTCGACCGACGTCAAGCGGTTTTCGCTCTCCGCCCACTGGTTGAGGTGTAGCTGTATGAAACGGCTCGTCGTCAGCATGTCGCGCTGCTCCGCCAGATCGTCGTCGTCGAACCACGGCACCGGGCCCGGCACTTCGTTTACCCGCCAGCGCGCCGACGCCTTCGCCTTCAGCAGCACCTTGTAAGACCAGTGCGCCGGATCGCCGGCCGACGTGATGATCGCCAGCCGCGAGAGCGGGTCCTTCACCAACGCGGAGAAGATCGCGTCCCACAGGGCGCGCGGGCCAGCGGTCGTCTTCCACTGCGCGAACTCGTCGACGATTGTGAGCGGCGGCTTGCCGCCCCACGCCGACGCGTCATCGGACGCCTCAATCGTGACCGACGCCTCGGTCCGCTGATTGGTGACGCGGTAGGCGTCCACCCGCAGAGCGCCGCGGATCGCGACCAGGCGGCGAAGCTCGCCAAAGCGGTCCGCGGGTTCGTCGATCGCACGCCGGAGATCCGGGGCGCTCTACGGGTGGACGCTTACCGTGTTACCAACCCGCGGACCGAGGCGTCGGTCACGATCGAGGCGTCCGACGACGCGTCGGCGTGGGGAGGCAAGCCGCCGCTCACGATCGTCGACGAGTTCGCGCAGTGGAAGACGACCGCCGGCCCGCGCGCCCTGTGGGACGCCATCTTCTCCGCGTTGGTGAAGGACCCGCTCTCGCGGCTGGCGATCATCACGTCGGCCGGCGATCCGGCGCACTGGTCGTACAAGGTGCTGCTGAAGGCGAGGGTCTCGGCCCGCTGGCGGATAAACGAAGTGCCGGGTCCGGTGCCGTGGTTCGACGACGACGATCTGGCGGAGCAGCGCGACATGTTGACGGCGAGCCGCTTCGCGCAGTTGCACCTGAACAGGTGGACGGAGAGCGAGGACCGCCTTAGCTCAGTCGATGATCTGCGTGCGTGCGTCACGCTCGACGGCGCGCTCTCGCCGCAGCGGGGGGTGCGGTACGTGACCGGGGGTCGATCTCGGCTTGAAGCACGACCGGACGGTCGCGGCGGTATGCCATCTCGATGGCGCCCGCGTGGTGCTCGATCGGTTGCAGGTCTGGGCTGGCTCTCGTCGCAAGCCGGTGCGGATCGAGGACGTGAAGGCGTGGCTGCTCGAGGCGCACCGCGCGTTCCGGGCCGATGTTGTGCTCGACCCGTGGCAAGCCGTCCATCTTGCGCAGGGCCTGCGCGAGCAGCACGTGCGGGTGCGCGAGTTCGCGTTTAGCTCGCAGTCGGTCGGCCGCCTCGCGATGACGCTCTACCGGCTGCTGCGCGACCAGGCATTGGCGCTGCCGGACGACGCAGAGCTGCTGGACGAGCTCGCGAATGTGCGGCTCAGGGAGACGTCGCCCGGGGTGTTGCGGATGGACCACGACGCCGACAACCACGATGACCGGGCGATGGCGCTGGCGCTGGCGGCCCACCACCTCGTCAACCGGCCGGCCGGCATGTCCTGGCGGCCGCTGTAGGACGCAAGTGAGCGGGCCTGCCATTGCACAGAGACTCGGTCTCGCCTGCGCCGGTCTCGCGGAGCGCCTCGCGCGCATCGTTCCGACCACAAGACGCGGTGACGGATAGAAGGGAACGACGCTGGGTCGGGGCCGAGCGAGCGGTGCGGATGTCGATGCCACGACCGGGGGGATCTTCACGCTCCGCGGCGGGAAGGTCGTTCGGTTTGTGTTGACCGATAGCCGGGAGGCCCTCCAAGCCGTGGAGCTGCGGGAGTAGGCGAT
>JBKGUS010000061.1:0-3732 GCA_046462295.1 Thermoleophilaceae bacterium
GTCGGCAGATCCGGCCGCCAGCCCTCATCGGCCTCGACCCGGCGCACGTACTTGCGCAACGTCTCCGACGGCACGCCCAGATCACGCGCCACATGCGCGATCGGCCGGCCGCTATCGATCACCACCCTGGCGCCGCGATCAAGCAACTCAGGCGGATACTTGCGTGGACGGGGCATCGCTGGATCCTCGACCTCCTCCAGCACAGCATCCTGGACTCGAGGCCTCCGTCAAACCCAGCCTGGCTCAAGAGATTGATGGTGTTCCGGTCGGGGTGGGCGGCTGGAGTAGGTGCCAGAGGGGGCGGGTGAGGTGGCGTTTGAGGCAGCGGATGGCTTCTTTGGTGCTCTTGCCTTCGGCGCGTTTGCGGGCGATGTAGTCCTGGGTCTCGGTGTGGCAGCGGAGGCGGGTGACGGCGATGCGATGGATGGTCGCGTTGATCTGGCGGTTGCCGCCGCGGTCGAGGCGGTGGCGGTTGGTCTTGCCCGAGCTGACGGGAATCGGAGCGACCCCGGCGGCGCGCGCGAGCTTGGCGTCGCTGGCGAACCTGCCGGCGCCGGCGATCTCGCCGACGAGCTTGGCGGCGGTCAGCGGCCCGAAGCCGGGCTCTGACAGCAGCTGCGGCGCGATCTGGGCGACGAGCTGAGCGATCTCGGCCTCGAGCGCCTTGATGGTCTGCGAGAGCTCGCGGATGCGGCGCAGCTCGTCGCGGGCGATGCGGACGCGCATCGTCTGCTCAGCACGCGCGAGCCGCCGAGCCACGCGCGGGCCCCAGTTGCCGTAGAACAGCGAGCTGCCCGGCAGCCGCAGTTCGGGCCAGATGTCGTGCAGATGCCATTGCAGCGTGTTGTTGAGCGCTACGCGCTGGCGGACCAGCCGCTCGCGATGGTCCACGAGCAGCCGCAGATCGAGTTCGGGGCCCTCCAGCTGGGCCGCCGGCAAGGCATCCAGGCCTTCGCGCAGCGCCGCCCGCGCGACCGCGATCGCGTCGATGCTGTCGGACTTGCCGCGCCCGCGAGCGCGGCGACGCGAGTCGGCCATCAGCTTCGTCGTCACGCGCAGAACCCGCTCGCCGCGTCCGATCAGAAACCGCTCGAAGGAGCCCGACACATGCCGACAGTCCTCCAACGCCCAGACCCGTTCGCTGCCGAGCTCGCGCGCCCACACGACAAGCGCATCGAAGCCCTTGACACCGACCTGGACCGTCCGCTCGCCCATGAATTCGCCGGTCGCCGCCGAGACCGCGGCAATCGTGTGCGACCGCTTGTGGGTGTCCGCACCGAGCACGATCATTGATCTCGTCCACCTCCACCTCGATTGAGTGGACGCCCGGCGGACACCGCTTGCTGGGGGCACTGCCACGCTCCTATCAAGTCACGCCGGACAATCCCCGACCGGCGACGAGCGACACAGCGAAAGGCAGTCAGGCCACACGGCCGACAGCGTGAAAGAGAGTCAGCTCGCCGCCGGTCGCGGAGCCTTCACCTCGCGTCGGACGTCGCCGACGAGCTAGATCGAAACAGCAAGCGTGAACGCGGCACTGGGCACGGTCGTCCATCAGCGGCAGGTAGCCCAGAGTGTCGGATTCCCATGTATGCGAGGAGAAGCCCCGCTAGGCGGGGCTTCTCCGTAAGCGTTCAGTCGGTCAGGGGGACAGAACGTCGAGGCGGCGAACTCCGTGGTGTGGAGCGGGCCGAGGCGGAGGCGATCTACGACGCGGGCCGCGAGGTCGTGGTCGAAGTGCTGCTGCGGATGGATCGCCGGATCCAGCAGCTCGAGGCTCGGGTGGAGAAGCTCGAGCGCGAGCTGGCCAAGAACTCGCGCAACTCATCGGCTCCGCCGAGCAGCGACCCGCCGGGGCCAGCGCCGGCGCGGCGCTCGCAGGATCCCTCGGGAAGCTCGCAGGGCGCCCAGCCCGGTCATGAGGGCCGTGGGCGCGAGCTGTTGCCCGTCGCGGCCGTGGACGAGGTCGTCCGTCACTGGCCCGAGCGCTGCGAGTGCGGGCACCTCTTCAGCGAGGGCGACCTGGTCGCGGTGCGCGAGCCGGCGCGCCATCAGGTCGAGGAGCTGCCCAGGCTGGCGACCCGGGTGACCGAGCACCAGTGCATGCGCGCGCGCTGCCCGGGCTGCGGGGCCGAGCGCACCGGGCAACTGCCCGCCGGGATCGCGACCAGCGCGTTCGGGCCACGCTTGCAGGCGGCGGTGGCGACGCTGGCGGTCAGAAACCGCGTTTCGCGCCGCGACAGCGTCGAGCTGTGCGAGCAGCTCTTCGGCGCCCGCATCTGCACCGGCTCGGTGGACGCGATCCTCGCCCGCCTCGGTGACGCACTCGAGCGGCCCTATGAGCAGCTGGCCCGCCGGATCCGCCGCTCGCCGCGCCTCAACATAGACGAGACCGGCTGGCGGCTCAAAGGCTCGCGGCGCACGCTCTGGGGCGTCTTTACCGACAAGGTCGCGCTCTACCGGATCGCCCCCGATCGTCACGAGCGCGAAGCGCGCCTGCTGCTCGCCGGACATCGGGGGACGGTGACCTCTGATCGCTGGTGGGCCTACGCGCACCTGCCCGTCGGGCGCCGCCAGATCTGCTGGGCGCACCTGCGCCGCGACTTCCAAGCCCACGCCGAGGGCCTCGCCGCCGAGCGCGAGTTCGGGCAGGCGGGGCTTGCGATCTGCGCGGAGCTCTTCTGGGCCTGGGAGATCTACCAGCACACCGGTGAGCGGCGCGAGCTGCAGCGCCGGGTCCGGGCGCTGCGCCGCGAACTCAAGCCGATCCTGCGCACCTACGCCGGCAAGGCGCCGCGCTACAAGTACACGCGCGGGATTGCTCGCAACCTGCTCAAGCTCTGGCCGGCGCTGTGGACCTTCGCCGGCCGCCGCGGCGTGGAGCCGACCAACAACCACGCCGAGCGCGGGCTGCGCGGCGCGGTCATCTACCGCAAGCTCTCGCTCGGCAGCCAATCCGAGGACGGCGAGCGGCGCATCGAGCGGCTCCTATCAGCCTCCACCACCTGCCGCCTCCAACGCCGCTCGCTGTTCGAGTACCTCAGCGACGTTCTCGCCGCCCACGCGCGCCAAGACCCGGTCCCTCAGCTCACCTGAGCCCGCGGACTGAACGCTTACGAAAAACGCCCCGTTTGCAGGCGGATTCTCGCTCGTCCGAACTGAAGTCATTCTGCAGGCCTGCAGAAGGTCGGATGTTCGCCTGGTGCGGCCGTTAGCCCCACTCTTCCTGCAACGGCACGATCCAGCGGACAGCCCCCGCCCGGCGCGATACCAGCGGTCGCGGGACTTGCGGCCAGTCCGGTTTCAGTCCGGAAACCGCGAGGTCAACCTCGGCCCGCTTCGCGGCAACCCCCAGCGAGCCATGGCACCCAGAGCCGTGAGCTTCTCCGCAGACGACGTCCGACGCAGCGGCGGGTTCGCATTAACGGGGGACCTTTGTGTCGCGGGAGTCATACGGGCGGATCGCCAAGGGTGTCGCTTTCCATCGGCAACCAGGCGTTCTGCGCGTACCTGGGCCGGGCTGCTGGTTGGCGTCGGCGTCTTCGCGCTCGCAGGCGCAGCCGCCGTGGCGCAGCTCGTCTTCGGTCGCACGTCGCCGAGGGCGGGGGCGGCCGGCGGCTCGCTGGCGCTGTCCGCCGGCGGGGTGCGGCTGGTCATCGCTACGGCGGCCGACACGAACCTCGCGTACCACGCCGGCGCCGTCATCGGCGGCGGAGGCTTCGGCAAGGCATT
>JBKGUS010000062.1:0-2837 GCA_046462295.1 Thermoleophilaceae bacterium
CACCGCCTGGCTCGTGTGGCACGCAATGCGCGTCTCGCTGCTCGACGACCTCGAGCGGCCGGCACCTCCGCACGACGATTGAGCGCTCCTTTGGCACTCCTTATACTGAGAGTGCCCCGGAAAGCAGAAAACCCCAGCAAAACGAGGGTTTCTGAGGTCCGGCAGAGCTACTTGGCGAACGTGGCGCGAACATCAGCAGTCCTTCTCCTTCCGCCGACGTATCTCCTCTTCCACCTCGACCAGCTTCGGAAGCCCGCTCGATCGTCCGCCTTTGCGCTGTCCTCAGATGGCTGCGGCCGCTCGACGGGCTCGGTGTATCGCTCCCGCTCGCGAGAATCGCCTGCGCTGCTACCAACCTCGTACCGCCATCTTCCAACCAGTCCGAAGAAGCGTGGTTCGCGAAAGAACGTTGCGGCGCAAGCTCTGCATCGCCTCACCTGCGTCTTGCCATCCGTCATGGTCGCGGAGCGGAACACCTCATCGCGGTCGCGGCTCTCCCCGGCGTATCCGCACATGGGGCAACGCATCACGATGGGCATGAGCCAGCTCTCCTTCCCGTCGTGGACGATACGCGCGCGGCGCGGATCGCGTCCTCGGCGCTGATGCGTGGCTGGCCGTCGAGCTCGTCGATCACGTGGCCGTACGTGCCGAGCGTGTAGCGGGCGTTGTGGCCGAGCTGGCGGGCTACGTAGATCACGCTGCGGCCCTCGTGCAGCAGCAGACTCGCGAAGCTGTGGCGCAGATCGTACGGCCGTGCGCGCTCTAGGCCGGCGCGTTCGAGCGCAGGCACGAACACGTTGTCACGCCAGACGTTGAATGACTTGGCGCTCATCGTGTCGCCGTCTGACGGGCGCGGGATCACCGACCGGTCGTCTCCCGGGCGCCCGCAGGCCATCCGCCACTCCCGCAGATCCTGGGCGAGCGGCTCGAGCAGCCGCACCGTGCGCCGGTGCGCGGTCTTCGGCGCGCCGACCACGAGCGTGCGCTCCTGGACGTGTCCCCAGAGCACCCGGCGGGCTTCCTGGGGGCGCAGACCGGCGTAGGCGAGCAGCGAGACCAGCACGGCGTCGCGGTGGCTCAGCACGCCTCGGATCGCCTCGACCGCGGCGGGTGCGAGCGGGCGCACCTCGTCCTGCAGCGGCCGGCGCGGCGCGCGGACTGTGCGGACCGGGTTGGCGGCGAGCTGCTCGGCCTCGACCGCGGTTTGCAGAATCGAAGAGAGCACGGTGCGGGCCTTCATGAGCGCGTCGTGGCCGTGCGGGAGCACGCTCGTCTGCCAGCGCGCCACGACACCCGGCTTGAGCTGGTGCAGCGGCAAGCTCCCGAGTGTCGGCGCGATGTGCCGGTCGTATGACTGGGCGTACACCTCGCGGGTGCGCGCCGCGAGCAGCACGGCGTAGACGGGCGTCCAAGTGCCGGTCACGTAGGCGTCGAGGGTGACTGTGCCGGTGTCGAGCTGCGCGAGAGTACCGAGCTGCCTACGGCGGCGAACCTCGGCATCCCACGTGTGGGCGTCGGCGCGGCGGTCGAAGGTCCGTTGCCGGTTGCGGGTGCCGTCGCGCCAGCGCACGACGTAGCCGTGGCCGGTCTTGTGGACGCTCATCGCTTCGCCGCCTTTCGCTCCTCAGCTTTCAACGCTCGGTCGAGCAAGTCGCGCACATAGGCCTCGCGGGGTACGAGTGACCCTTTGAGCGCATCTATGCGCGCCACCATCTCGGGCGGGATACGAACGGGAACTGGTTTGTTGGTCGCCATGCAGCACATGCTAGCAGTTGCTAGCACTAGCTACCGAGCCCAGCCATCGCGTCGCGCAGCGGACGGCGGCGCTTCACGGCCGGTGTCTGCCGACGTGCACGTGCGCGAGGGCGTCCCCACGCCGTGACCGCCTCGGCGGCGATCACGTAGCCACGGCCAGAACGGCGGGCCTCAAGGTCGCCGCGTTCGATCGCGGCGCGCACGGCGCGCGGGGTGATGCCGAGCTCGGCCGCGAGGGTCTGCGGGGTGTAGGCAGACGGGCCGGCGCCGAGCAGGGTGCGCAGCTCCACCACTGCGGCCGGATCGTCACGTAGCTCGGCGAGCAGGGAGGCCACTAGGGGACTCATCGCGCACCTCCTCGCCACGCCTCGGGCACCAGCCCAAAGCACCTCCCACACCGGCCATCGGCCCCGACGTCGGCGGGACGGAAGCACGAGCACGGCGGCGCCTCGCCGTTCCCCGCGCGCGTGGGGGTTGTCGCGACTGTCGCGACTGGCGCCACTGGCCCCGGTTTTTGGCTGTCCAATGCGGGTTCGTCCAGTCGCGACAAATAGGGGGGTATAGAGGTGTCGCGACTGGAGCCGGCGGGTGGCGTGAGACGCCATTCGGTGCGTCTCGGGACGGTGTCCGTGTTCCGTGTCTCGGCCTCGCCCTCGTCCACCATCGCCTCGAGCGCACGCTGCAACATGCGCTCGTTGAACCCGGCCCTTGACCCGGCCTCTTTGACCTCCGCGCTGGCCTGCCAGTCGCTGGCACCCAGGTATGCCCTGAGCCAGTGGCCGGCGGACTCCTGCTTGGACTCGCGGCTGCGTCGCGGCAGCACGTCCTCAATCTCGATCTCGGCCGTCTCCCAATCGGTCGCGATCGGCTGGTCGAACACCGCCCCGTTGAGCTGGAACGTGCACGACTTGATCTCGAACTCCAACGGGTCGGGCAGCACGGAGAGGTTGCCCTTCCCGCGGAGCAGCACCCGGCGGCGCTTGTCGTGGGGGTGCTCGGCGATCAGGAGACTGGAACGCGACACCGCGTTGAACTGGTGCGACCCCGCCACGAGGTCACGGAAGCTGAGCGCGTCCCCCTTG
>JBKGUS010000063.1:0-14786 GCA_046462295.1 Thermoleophilaceae bacterium
CGCTACCTGCAGAATCGGATAGGGTGGCGCTGCCGTGCAGCCTCTTGCCGTAGAGCGCACGTCCACCGAGGGCGTCGAACTGGTGTTGGTCGAGGGGGAACTCGACATCTCGACCGCCCCCCGCCTCATCGGCATCCTCAACACGGCCGTTCAGGAGGCGCTCCGGTCGCTCGTGGTGGACCTCAGCGACGTCGATTTCATGGACTCGACCGGGCTCGCCCTCCTGATCAACGCGCACCGGCGGCTCGCCCGGCGCAGCAAGGGATTCGCCGTCGTCTGCCCGCCCGGGCCGCTCCGGCGGGTCTTCGAAGTGACCGACATGGTGGAGATCCTCCACGTCTGCCCGGACCGCGACAGCGCCCGGGCCGCCATCGCGCTCCAAACCGCCTGACTGACCCTTGAATGAACCGGGCTTCCTGCCGATAGGGAGGCCATGAGTGAGACTGCGGCCGCCTCGGCCGGACCCTTGCCCGTCCCCGGACTCACGCCCCCCACCCAGCGCACCGGCGCCAAGCGCCGGATCGGCGACGTGATCGTCACGCTCGGCTTCGCCGAGCGCGAGAAGGTCGAGTCGGTCGTCGCGCACGGCCGGCGCGGCGTCCCGCTGGGCCAGGTGCTGATCGACACCGGGGTCGTCGATTCGAACCAGCTCGCCCACGCCCTTGCCGAGCGCAACGGGCTCGACTTCGTGGACCTGAACGTCTTCGAGGTGGACCACGGCGCGGCGAACCTGATCGACGCGGCCAAGGCGCGCCGCTACCGGACCGTCCCGATCGCGTTCCTCGGCGAGGGGACGCTCCTCGTGGCGACCTCGGACCCCGCCAACCTGCTGGCGCTCGACGACATCACGATGGCCACCGGCTACGAGGTGCGGCGCGCGGTCGCCTCGCCGGAGGACATCGACGCCCTGATCGGGCAGATCTCGCGGCTCGTGGACGCGGTCGAGGAGATCGACGACGAGCCCGAGTTCGGGAGCGCAGAGGTCATCGAGCTGCGCGACCAGGCCGAAGAGGCGCCGGTCGTCAAGCTCGTCCACTCGATCATCGCCGATGCCGTGCGCCGCGGCGCCTCCGACATCCACTTCGAGCCGCGCGGCGCCGACATGCGCGTCCGCTTCCGCGTCGACGGCGTGGTGTTCGACACCACGACCGTGCCGCGCACGCTCACGGCCGGCCTGATCTCGCGCGTGAAGATCATGGCCGACCTCGACATCGCCGAGAAGCGCCTCCCGCAGGACGGCCGGATCGGACTCACCGTCGAGGGCAACTACGTCGACCTGCGCGTGGCGACGCTGCCGGTGGTGCGCGGCGAGTCGGTCGTGATGCGCATCCTCGACAAGCAGAAGGTGATGGTGAACCTGGACGAGCTCGGCATGGACGAGCAGGCCAGGGATCGCTTCCGCCATGCGATCCGGGCCACGCACGGGGCGATCCTGGTGACCGGCCCGACCGGGTCGGGCAAGACGACGACGCTCTACTCCGGGCTGATGGAGTCGCACACGCCGGACAAGGCGATCATCACGATCGAGGACCCGGTCGAGTACGAGCTCGAGGGCGTGAAGCAGGTGCAGGTGAACCACCGGACCGGGCTGTCGTTCGCGTCCGGCCTGCGCTCGATGGTGCGCACCGACCCGGACATCATCATGGTCGGCGAGGTGCGCGACCGCGAGACCGCGCAGCTCGCGATCGAGTCCGCCCTCACCGGACATCTCGTCCTCACGACGCTGCACACGAACGACGCGCCGCTCGCCGCTGCGCGGCTGATCGAGATGGGCATCGAGCCGTACCTGGTGTCGGCCGGCGTTCAGTGCGTGGTGGCCCAGCGGCTCGTGCGGCGGCTGTGCGAATGCCGCGAGCCGGTCAAGCTCAGCAAGACCGCGCTGGTCGGGAACCACTTCGACGTGGCCCGCGGGTTCGACGCGTACGAGCCGGCCGGCTGCGTGCGCTGCGGAGGCACGGGGTTCCGCGGCCGGATCGGGATCTACGAGCTGATGACCATCACCGACGAGCTGAGGCGGCTGATCCTCGACAAGGCGTCGGCCGACGAGCTGCGCGAGTGCGCGCGCGGCGAGGGGATGCGCACGCTGCGCGAGGACGGGCTCGAGAAGGTGAAGCGCGGCGTGACCTCGGTGGGCGAGGTGCTGCGCGTGCTCGGGGCGTCGGGCGGGCGCTGAGAGCTGCCCCGCCGCCGGCTCGGGGCACCGGCCGCCGCGTCCGCATCCCGCTAGACCCCCGCCGCCCGGCGGGCGGAGCCGTGCGCGGCGTCCTCCAGCGCGTCGCCGGCCAGCGGCTCCAGCTCGATTTCCAGGGCCAGCTCGATCAGCCGGTCCGCCAGCCACACGTTCTTCGGCAGCAGCGGCCCGTGCAGGTAGGTGCCGATCACGTTGTCGCGGCGGACGCCCTCGAAGCCGTCCTTCCCGTTGTTGCCGTGCCCGGCGAGCACGCGGCCGAGCGGCTGCTCGCCGTCGCCCAGGTAGGTCCGGCCGCCGTGGTTCTCGAAGCCGGCGATCACACGCGGGCCGCCGCCGAGGTCGGCCTCGATGGCGCAGTTGCCGATCAGCCTAGGCCCCTCCTCGCGCACCGTCCGCAGGTCCACCAGCCCGACCCCGGGTAGCTGCTGACCGCCCATCTCGTAGTGGTGGCCGAGCAGCTGGTAGCCGCCGCAGACTGCGAGCACGACGGCGCCACGGCCTGCGGCCGCTTGGAGCGCCTCACGTTTGGTGGCGGCCATGTCGTGTGCCACCGCGGCCTGGTCCCGGTCCTGCCCACCGCCGATGTAGAAGAGGTCGTGGGCGTCGGGGTCGAGCGGGTCGCGGAGGCTGGAGGCGGCGAGCTCGAAGCCGAGCCCGCGCCACTCACAGCGGGCGCGGAGCACGGCGATGTTGCCGCGGTCGGCGTAGATGTTCATGAGCTCGGGGTAGAGGCCGCAAACCCTCAGCGCCGGCACACGATCACCTCGCTGCCGACGTGGTCGGGGGTGGGCGCGATGACGCGCCGCTCCTGGGCTTCGAGGCCAACCTGGGCCGCCTCGAGCTCGAGCCGGGCGGGCGTCAGGGAGTCGAGGAGCTGCGTGTGATGCTGCTCGGTGAGGGTCCCCTTCGGGGAGACAACCTGTCGGAGGCGCTCGACGGCGACGCCGCCGGGCTCTGGGCGAACGTCGAGCGGCAGGCTCGAGTAGACCCAGCCCTCGCGCTCGCCCACGTCGGGCAGGGGCGGCTCGGCGTCCTCCGGGGGCACGGCGTCGTCGAGGGCGGCGACCGCGGTGGCGAAGAGGCCCCCGGGTCGCAGGGCGTGCGCGACGCCGCGCAGGACGTCCGCGCGGCCGGACGGGCCGCCGACGACCTGCAGGAACTGCATCGGGGCGATGACGAGGGCGAAGCCTGGTGCGATCGCAGGCTGCGCCGAGCGGGCCAGCGACCGCGCGTCCGCGAGGACCGTCTCCACGTCGACGCCCGCCCGCTCTGCGCGGGCCGCGAGCTCTTCGAGGAGCTCCGCATCGGAGTCCAGCGCCGTCACCTCGTGCCCCTGCCCGGCCAGGTCCAGCGCCACCCGCCCGGTGCCGGCGCCCAGCTCCAGCAACGGGCCGCCGGCCCGCTCCGCCAGCTCGCGCCAGATCGGCAGGTCCGCGGTGTAGGAGCCGCACTCCACGTCGTGCCAGATCACGGCCTCGGCTGTCACTCGGACCACCGCTTTGCGAGCCCGCGCCGGGCCAGCAGGTCGCGCAGCTCAAGCAGCGCGGTGTAGGTCGGCAGCGCATACAGGCGCTCGCCCTCCACGCCCGCCACGGCCTCGTCGAGCGAGCGCTCCAGGTCGCGCTCCACGGCGAGCTCGGCGTCGATGCCCGCGTACTTCAGGCGCAGCGCCATCTCCTCGGCGCGGGTACCCGCGCAGGTCGCGCGCCGCACGCGGCCGGCCAGCACCTCGAAGTCGGCGTCCCAGATCCACGAGACGTCGCGGCCGTCGGCGATGCGGTCGTTGAGGGCCAGCCAGAGGTCGAGGCGACCGTCCTCGAGCGTGAGCGTCCGCAGCACCTCGTTCGCCCCGGCCGGGTTCTTGATCAGCAGAATCGACACGCGGCGACCGTCCATCGGGATCGTCTCCACGCGCCCAAAGGCGCCGCCGAACCCCTCGAGCGCCGCCCCCACCGTGGCGAACGGCACGCCGAGGTCGAGCGCCGTGGCGGCGGCCGCCACGGCGTTGTAGACGTTGTAGAGACCGGGCAGCGGGAGGTCGAGCTCGAGCGTCCCCTGGGGCGTTCGGAGCCGCACGTGCGAGCCGCTCATCCCGTCGAGGCGCACCTCGATCGCCGCCACCTGCGGGACCGGACGCTCGCGCCCGCAATTCGGGCAGCGGTACCTGCCGAGATGGCCGAGGTAGACCGCCTCGTACGCGTAGGCGGCGCCGCAGTTGCGGCAGTGCTTCGAGTCGGCGGCGTGCTGCATGCTCGGCAGCGCCTGGGAGTCGTCCTCGACCCCGAAGTACGTCACGCCCTCGCGACCCCGCCCGAGGTCCGCCACCAGCGGGTCGTCGGTGTTCAGGACGAAGCGCGCCCGACCGTCGAGCCGCCCGACCAGCTCGGCCCAGCGGTCGGCCAGCAGCTCCAGCTCGCCGTAACGGTCGAGCTGGTCGCGGAACAGGTTCGACAGGAGCAGTAGGCGGGGCTCCACCTGGTCGGCGACGCTCGGGAGCCACGCCTCGTCCACCTCGAACAGGCCGAACTGGCCGGGTTCGCGGCCGGCGTCGAGCAGTGCGGTGGCCACGCCCCACGCCATGTTGGAGCCGGCCCGGTTGTGCACCACCGGGCGGCCGTCGCGCTCGAGGCAGGCGGCGATCATCGCTGCGGTGGTGGTCTTGCCGTTCGTGGCCGAGAGGAGCATCGAGCCGGCCTCCAGCTCCTTCGCCATGCTCCTCATCGAGCCGGGAGCGATCCGGAGCAGCATGCGCCCTGGCGCGGTGGTGCCGCCGGTGCGGCCGCTGCGGCGGCTGGCGGCCCGGACGAGGCGGGCGAGACTCCGGGCCGGACGGTACATCAGCCCGGCCCGATGACCCGCAGCGCGCCCGGCTCGACGCGCATGGTGGCGGGGGTGGCGCCGATCGGGTCGCCGTCGGCGTAGATCACGAAGGGGCGGTCCGAGCTCACCTCGATCAGCTCGCCTCTCAACACCTCGACGTGGGGCGAGTCGAGGTGTGCGCCCTTGAAGACCTTGGTGAGCCCGCGCAGGTAGGCGAGCTTCGTGGCCTCCTTAACCAGGAGGACGTCGAGCTTGCCGTCGTCGAGCTCGGCGTGCGGGAGCAGCAGCATGCCGCCGCCGAAGGAGCGCGAGTTCCCGACCGCGACGCTGTAGCCGGTGGCCGCGTGCCGGGTGCCGTCCACGGTCACCTCGAAGGCCGCCGGCTTCCACGCCGCCAGGGCGCGCAGGGCGGCGTAGAGGTAGACGGCGTCGCCCTTGATGAGCTTGGCCTCGTTGGCTATCCGGTTGGCGTCGGAGTCGAAGCCGAAGCTCGCGATGCCCAGGTAGGGCGTGCCGTCCACGCTCGCCACGTCCAGCGTCCGCTCGCCGCCCTCGACCGCGAGGCGGGCCGCCTGGGCGGGGTTGCGCGGGATGCCGAGCACGCGGGCGAGGTCGTTGCCGCGGCCGCAGGGGATCAACGCGACCGCGCTGCCGGTGGCTTTCAGGGCGCCTGCGATCGGCCGGAGGAGTCCGTCGCCGCCGACCGCTGCGACCGTCTCCCCATTGTCGCGCGCCCGCTCCGCCTCCTCAGCGGCGTGCTCGATGCTGCGGGTGGTGACCGTGCGGTGGGGCGCGCCGAGGCGGTCGAGCTCGGCGATCACCTCCGGGAGCGCTCTGAGCGACCGGCCTCCGCCCGAGGCGGGGTTGACCAGCAGCGCGAATCTTCGTGTCACTCGTCGGCCACTGCCGCGCGGGCGCGCTCGGCTGCGGCGTGCCCGCGCGCCTCGCCACGCAGGTGGGGCGCCGCGTCGACCTTGCGGATGTCGGCCTCCGCGAGCAGCTCGTCCCCGATCAGGCGCTCGGCGTGCGGCTCCTCGAGGTCGTCGGGATCCAGCACGAGCAGGACGTCCTGCTGGACGGTGTGCCAGCGCTCGCCGGTGACCATCTCGGAGGCGACCAGCAGCTGGCCTGGCCGGTGGAGCCAGTGCAGCTCGAACAGGCCGAGCCGGTAGGCGAAGAGGCGGTCGCCGTCGGAGAACAGGAAGTTGAGGCCGCTGAAGGGGGAGCGCTCGACGGTGGTGCGGATGGCGCTTCTGAGCGAGCCGACCGGGTCGCCCGCGTCGTAGTGCGCCATCAGGAAGTTGAAGAAGGCCTCGGAGTCGGTGTCGCCCTCGGGCGGCTTGACGCCCGGCTCTAGAAGGCGGGGGTAGCGCACGATCGTGCCGTTGTGGCCGAACGAGTAGCTGCCGAGCGTGAAGGGGTGGGTGTTGGCCGGGGCGAGGCCGCCCATCGTCGCCCGGCGGACGTGGACGTTGAAGATGCGTCCGCGCTTGCTCGTGGCGCCGAGGAAATCGCCGTCCCCGTAGGCCGCCTCGGGAAAGCGGACGAGCAGCGGGTCGAGCCCGTCGGCCCGCTCGTAGACGGCCATTCCCCAGCCCGAGTCGTGCTCCTCGGACTGGCGGATGAGGGGGTTCTCGGCCTCGACCAACTCGTGCCGGATCGAGGCCGGCTCCGCCGATACGCAGCCGAACACGCGGCACATGACGGCCCACACCTTACCGGGGCGAGAAATCGCCGTCGGCCCCTTGGCGGACCATGGAACAGAGCACGTCAGCGCCCCCTCGAATCTGGTGGGCGCGCCCCCGAAAGCTGTGCGCGCTGGAGCGGCCCGGAGGAGGGGGGAGGGCCCACCGCCCCGAACGGCGCGCGGCCGAGATCGAGTACCTGCGAGCACGCGGGGTGTGGATGGTGGTGAGCGTGATGCGAACGCGCCACAACCTCGCCGCCTACGAGGAGGCCGGCCTCGACTGGCACCACGTGCCGGTGGCGAGCGCCGCCGAGGGCGCCGACCAGCTGGAGGAGCTGCTCCCGTTGCTGCGGCGAGACCTGCGCCGCCGCGGCGCCGTTGCGATCCACGGCGACCGCCACACGGACTTCGTGGCCGCGGTATGCGCGGCGCACTTGCACGCGGAGCGCGGCGCCGATCCCGCCGTGGCGCTGGCGGCCGCGGAGCGAGCGGGCCTCACGGTGACGCCGGCGGCGTGCGCGCTGCTGGGGGTGCAGCCGGAGGAGGTGGAGGCGCTGGGGCGGATGGCGGCGTGATTCGGATCGACTGTCCCGCCTAGTGGGGATATAGACCCCAAGAGTCGGGACAGTCGCCGAGAAGCAACGCGGCCAGCGTCTCGCCCACCGCGACCGGCTTCGGCTCGAATCCATCCAGCTCCGCGTGGTCGCTGCCGTCGCTCTGCACGAGCGCGGCGTCGAGTTCTGCCGCGGCGGCGGCCGCCAGGTCGGAGCCCACCCGGTCGCCGACCACCAGCGTGCTGCCCTCTCCCAGCCGGTCGAGCGCGGTGTGGAAGAGCTGCGGCTCGGGCTTGCCTACGATTGTCGCCGTACGGCCGGTGGCGTACTCCACGGCCGCCAGCAGCGCGCCGGTGCCGGGCCAGACGCCGTCAGGCTGCGGGTAGGTGGGATCGCGGGCGGTCGCGAGCAGGTCGGCGCCGCGCGTGACCGCCTGCACCGCACGACGCAGGTCGTCGTAGACGAGGTCGGTCGTGCCGGCGACCACCACGACCTCGGCGCGCGACGCTAGGTCGGTGCCGTTCAGCACCCTCAGGCCGGCGTCCGTGACGTGCCGGTGCATCGCCGCCGTGCCGATCACGAAGGCCGTGCGCCCTCGCCGCGTCTCGGCCAGGAGGTGCTGCATCGCGCCGCCGACCGTCACCACGTCGCGGAGCGAGGCCCGCACGCCGATCTTCCAGAGCTGCGCCACCAGGTCCTCGCCGGACTCATAGGCGTTGTTCGTCGCGAACGCGAGCCGCTTGCCGGCCAAGCGCATCTCCTCGAGCGCGTCGACCGCGCCGGGCGTGGGCTTGCCGCCCACCCAGACGCAGCCGTCGAGGTCGAGGATGAACTGGTCGTAGCGGTTCGCCAGGGCGCTCAGCGGCACCTCGCTAGCCTACGCGGCCGTGCAGGGGCTTCCGGGAATACGCTGGCCGGGGCGTCCCGGGCCAGGATCGCCGCTCACCGGTCGCGCCCTCCTCGTCGCCCTCCTCTGCGCGCTCAGCCTCGCGGCGATCGCGTGCGGCGGCGACGACGACGACGACCCCGGCAGCTCGAACGGTTCTGACGGCGGCCAAGCCGCTCAGACCCCCGACGAGCCGGCCCAGGAGGAGACCCAGCCCGGCGAGCCCGAGCGGCAGGGCCAGGCCGGCTGCCAGGACGTGCCCCAGCCCGAGCCCAGGCAGGACGGCGGCGCCAAGCGGCCCAGCGGACGCCTCGGTCCGGCCGCCACCTACATCGTCACGCTGAAGACCAGCTGTGGCGACATCGCCATCCGGCTGGACCAGAAGACCGCGCCGAGGACGACGGCCTCGTTCGCTCACCTCGCCCGCACCGGCTTCTACGACGGCACCGTCTTCCACCGCATCGTCCCGGGCTTCGTCATCCAGGGAGGCGACCCCACCGGCAGCGGCACCGGCGGCCCCGGCTACACGACGCGCGACGTCCCGCCCCGGAACGCCGGCTACGTGCAGGGCACCGTCGCGATGGCGAAGTCCCCGGCCGAGCCGCCCGGCGCCGGCGGCAGCCAGTTCTTCATCGTCACCGGCCCGGATGCGGGCCTGCCGCCCGACTACGCCCTGGTCGGCAAGGTCGTCAAGGGGCAGCGCGTGGTGGACGAGATCGGCCAGCTCGGCGACCCGGCGAGCGGCGGCTCAGGCACCCCGCTGCAGCCGGTCGTGATCGAGGGCGCCGATGTCACGGAACGCTGAGCGGCGTCGCTAAATTCGAAGCCATGGCAAAGCCCTTCGACGTGACCGACGCGGACTTCGAGGAGCGCGTCCTGCGCCGCTCCGAGCAGGTGCCCGTGCTCGTGGACTTCTGGGCCGACTGGTGCCAGCCCTGCCACATGCTGGCACCGGTGATCGAGAAGGCCGTCGCGGCCCACGACGGCAAGATCGAGCTCGCCAAGCTCGACGTCGACTCGAACCAGGCCACCGCGGCCCGCTACGGCGTGCGCGGCCTGCCGACGATCAAGGCGTTCCGCGACGGGCGGGTGGCGACCGAGTTCACCGGCGCCCAGCCGCCCCAGGTGGTCGCGCGCTTCGTCGACAGCCTGGTGCCGTCAGAGGCCGACGCGCTCGTCGAAAGCGGCGACGAGGCGGCCCTGCGGCGGGCGCTCGAGGTCGAGCCGAACCACCCGGTCGCCCGTCGCGAGCTCGGACGCATGCTGCTGCTGCGCGGCGAGACCGACGAGGCGCTCGAGCTGCTCGAGGCCGTGCCCGGCGACTTCGTCGCCGCGGGCCTGGCCGCCCGAGTGCGCCTGGCAGACGACCCCGACCTCGCACCGGCCTTCGAGGCCTGGGACGAGGGCGACCACGCAACGGCGCTCGAGCTGCTTCAGTCCGCACTGGCCGACGCGGAGCGGCGGGACCTCGTCCGCCGCGTGATGGTGGCGATCTTCACCGACCTGGGTCCGGACCACCCGCTCGCGCGCGAGCACCGGCGTCGGCTCTCGGCCGCGCTGAACTAGCCGTCCCGAGTCACGCCGCTCGCGCGGCGCGCGCTCTCGCCTGTCTGCGGCGACCCAGCACCACGAGCACGGCGATCGCGATCACGACCAGCAGGAAGCCGAAGAAGACCGCGCTCGCCGTGCCGAGGCCGCCGAACGGCAGCGCGATCAGCTTCACCACGCCGAACCCCACCGCAAGCAGCACGATGACCAGCGCGAGGATCAGCAGGATGCCGCGCACTCGGGCCACCATGCCCGCGCTGGCGGGCGGGATCAGCAGCCCCATCATCCGCAGCATGAACATCTGCCGGCCGGAGGGCGCCTCCTGGCCGAGCTTCTCCATCGCCTCCTTCAGCTCGTCGGGCCTGCGCTCGGCGAGGGCGAGGGAGGCCTTCATCATCTGACGCAGCGCCGGGCGCTCCTGCGGGTGGCTTCCGGCAAGGGCCTCGTTGAAGTACTTGCGTGCGGCCTGGACGTCGTAGCGCTCGGCGGCCCGCGCCCCCAGGATCGCCTTCGCGGCGACCCGGTGCTTCGACTCACTCATCAGTTGCTCGTCGGTGCGGCTCTCGAGCTGCGGGATCGCGGCCAGCGCCCCGACCTGCATCTGCATCTTGATCTGCTTCTGCTTGGGCACCGCGCTTGGAGTCTGCCAGATCGCGGCAGGCGCTCAGGCTTCGTCCGGGCGGTCCTCGGTGCGGGTGTCGTCCGCCTCCGCGTACTCCGCGCCCGCGAGGTCGCTCTCCTCCTCGGGCGTGAAGACGTCGCGGTTTGGGTCGCGCGGGCCGAGCTGGCCGTGCTCGGCGTTCTCGCGGAGGTCCTCCTCAGCCTGCTCGAAGCCCTCGGCCTGGCCGCCGCCGGCCTCGTCGACAGGCCGGCGCTCCGGATCCTCGTGGTCGGGTGCGCGACCGCCGACCCTGGCCGCCTCGTCGGCGGCGGCATCCGCCTCGCGCTGGACCTGTGCGTCCTGGGGATCTCGCTCTGCCATGCCGAACGTGTAGCCGGTTTCTGGGCGGCGGAAACATGGGTAAGAGCGCGCCATGACCATCGCGATCGTCGTCGGAGCGTGCATCGTCCTGCTGATCCTGGGCTTTCTGCTGCCGCGACTGACCGCTCCGCAGCGGGGCGTCGACCGCACGCTGGGCGTCGGTCAGCGCACCGGCGCCAGGGCACCGGGGCCGATCGGGCGCCTGTTCTCGAGGTCGTTCGGCCACTCCCGCCGGGCAACCAACAAAAGCGCCTCGCTGGGACGCCGCGGCCGCGGCAAGCTCCCGCTCTAGACCTCCAGCAGCTTCATCACCCGCCGGGCCAGCATCGGGCTGCCCTCGATGCGGACCCGGCGCGCGGCCATGGTCGCCAGGGCCGCGCGGCCGCGCCTGTTGGTCGGCTTCGGCAGGCCGCCCACCAGCGGCGCGGTCGCAAGCTGGACGACGTCCGGCAGCGAGCCCTCGATGAGCAGGTCGCTCTTCCAGCGCTTGCCGTTGCCGTCCTCGACCAGGACCTGGTCGTCCTGGAAGTCGAGTCGCACGGGCGCGTAGTCCTCCGCGAAGCGGATCTCCACGCGGCCTCGCATCTCACGCGCGACGCGCGGGCGCTTGGACGCGCCACGTTCGACCAGCGCGAGGAGGCCGGCCGCGATCCCGTTCGGCGCCTGATGGCCGAGCTTGACCCGGTGCGGGTCCGGCACCGCGCTCAGTCGCGCTTGCGCTCGGGCTCGGCGGGCTGGTCGTCCGTGTTGCCGCCGGGGAGAGCCTCGAGCTCCACGGTCTGGGGGCCGGCGTCATCGCCGGCGGGCGGCTCGTCCTCGGGAGCCGCCTGGTCGTCGTCCGCGTCGGCGGGCCAGGCCGCCGTCGTGTCGGGATCCTGCTCGCCCTCTACGGCATAGGGCGCGGTGCCGTCGGGGTCCTCCTCGCTGGCGTATGGCGCCTCGTCGCGCCACCCGGCCGTGGTGTCGGGATTGCGCTCTTCGTCCTCGGAAGAGGGGACGGCCCAAGGTGCCGCGGCGTCGGGGTCCTGCTCCTCGTCCTCGGGCGCGGCGACCGCCCAGGGCGCCGTGTCGTCGGGATCCCCCTCGTCGCCGGCCGGGGCCGCCCAGGCCACCGTGGCGTCCGGGTCGTCCTCGGGCGACTCGAGGTCGTACGGGATGCTCGGGTCCGACTGCGGATCTGGCTCGGGGTCGCGGGCGATGCTCAGCGGGTGCGGGATCGGCGTGACGTTCGCGCGGCCGCCGGCCTGCTCCTCGGCCTGCTCGGCCTCAGCGAGCTGCGTGGGCAGCTTGAGGCGCTCCATGGCGTCGTCGGCGGTGCCGAGCACGACGTCGGCCAAGTGGCGGATGTCCTCGATGAGGCGCTGGCGCTCGTCCCACAGGAGCCTGGTGTCGACCACCACCTGCTCGGCGTACTCGTCCGCGTCGCGCTTGACGATCTCGGCCTCACGCTCTGCGCGCTGGAGGCGGCCGTCGGCCTGGGCCCGGGAGCGCGCGGCGATCTCGTCGGCGGTCTCGTGGGCCCGCTGGAGGATGCCGGCGGTCTCCTCGCCGAGCTCGTCGAGGGCCTTCTGGACGACGCCCTCCCGCGTCTGATGGGTCTCGAGGTCGTCCACGAGGGCCCGAAGCTCCTCGACGAACTCGTCGACCGCACGGCGGTCATAGCCACGCACGGCCAAGGGGAAGCTCACATCGCGGAGGAGCTCGGACGCGGGCGTACCGCGCCGGAACCGCTGGGGCGAGGAATCGCTCGTATGGGAATTGGCCATTTCCGCAGTATGCCCCTCAGGTCGGAGGACTGCACTTGGCCCCGCCCGCGGGGGGCCTGGGCATTATGTCAACCGGTTCGTACGCTCCCGCCGGGTGCTGCTCTATCTCGACCAGAACTACCTGTCGGGGATGGCGAAGCGAAAGCCGGCCTTCCGCGAGCTGGAACCGGTGCTGCGCGACGCGGTGCGCCGCGGCGCCGTCCAGGTGCCGGAATCCGCGGTGCACCGGCTCGAGTCGGCGGCGCGGCCGGATCTGGGGCTGCTGGAGCTGCTGAGGGAGCTGTCGGGCGGCCTGGAGCTCGGTGCAGAGCGCGGAGCGGCCGAGCGGCGGTGCGAGAGCGCGCTGCGAACCGCGATGAAGCGCGATCACCCGGCCAGAACGGCGGAACCCGGCGACGAACGCGACGTGGAGGCGCTCTCACTGGCGCTGCCACGCTGCGATCTCGTGACCTGCGACGCGTTCATGGCCGACCTCATCCACCGAGCCCGCCTGGACGTGTGGTTCCCGTGCGAGATCTTCACGGGCCGCCGCGGGGACGTGGAGAGGCTGCGGTGGCGGCTCGAGGGGCTGAGCGCCGGGCGGTGATCCCGCCTCGGCCGCCAGGACTTGCAGCACCGATGCCCAGCCGTCAGGAAACGTCCTGTAGACCGTGGCGTGAGACGGAGTCTCGGGAGCACAGCGGCGGCGCCACGCAATGTACTCGGTCGCGCGGGGGTACCGCCCAAGCATCTGCGCGCAGTCCCGTACCGCAGCCAGGATCGCGACGCGTTGCTGCGCTTTGAGTGCGGTTCTCCTGGCCGCTGTCACGGCCTGCATGCTCGCGACGGTGTGCGCCGGGCGGCACCCTTCACTGCCGACCCCAGCCGCCTGGAGAGCCTCGATCCAGGATCCGAACGCCCGGACGATCGCGTTGCGTGTCGGCGCGTCGCGGCTAGTCCGTCTTCGCCAGGCCTCGTACGCCGTCACCGTGCGCAGCCCGGCGGTGTCGGCAGCCCAGGCTTTGAGGACTGCGATGTGCCGTCGGCGGCGTGCGGCGGCGGCGTCGACCGCCCCGTTCCACTCGAGGCCGGACTTGTACGCCCGACGTTCCTTGACCCTTGCGGCGAGCAGGCGGCGCTTTCCCGAACGCCTGTCGGCCAGGAGCACCAGTTCGCGCCATGGTTCGTAGATCCTGAGCACGCGCCCGCGGGGCGGATACCGATCGAGGGTTTGTGTGAGAGCGCGGAGCTCACTCAGCCGTCCGATCTGCCACGAGACCGCCGCATGCGACGTCCGGTAAGCCGCGACGTCCACGACGCGACCGAGGCCGAGCCGATCGCGAAAAGCCCGCAGGAGCTCCCGGTCGTCTCTCCTGAGGTTGATTCGGAAATGCGGGTGGCCTTCCGAGGTGGCCCCAAAGTGGGCCTCCGCCGTGGCAAACCCGGCGAGGAAGGCGAGTAGACGGTCGTCGGTTATGGAAACCGCTGGCGTCCTCGCGATGACGTCAGGCCTTCGATGAGCGCGAAGCCGCTCGCTGCATTGGGCAATCACCGAGTGACGGTCGCTGCGCCGCCCTGTCCAAGCGACAATCGCCTCCCGCCAGATCTCGTATTGACCCAGCTTCTTACCGAGTAACGGGTACCGATCGAGGATCGACACCATTCGCAGGCAGTCGGCTTGCCGCTGGACGATCCAGTTGGTCTGTGGGTGCGATGTGCGGTACGCAGGTACGGCCTGGAGCATTCCCGCGCCGGACCAACGACAGAGCTCACACAGAAGCGGCGTGTCATCGGCTCGTAGGCAGGCCGCAAACTGGCCATCGACGTCGGGATCAATGCCCGTCCACACGAACATAGGTTCGCATGCGCCTCGGACACCAAGCAGTTAACCGAAGATGTGTTATCGAGCATTGCGAAAGCGCGCCGAGCCGCCGAGAGGCCTACTCGCCTCCGCCTCGGCGCAGCCCCGGTATGTCCAGGCTCGGGTCCGCGGGCGTCAGTCCTGGCGCGTAGTCGCGCACCCAGAAGGTGCCGTCCTCGAGCATCTCGTTGATCTCGGGGGCTCGCATGGTGCTCACGATCAGCACGCGGGCCGGCTCGTCGCTGTGGTTGTCGAGCCGGTGGGCGCCCTCGCGGCCTGCTGGGCAGGCGACCACGTCCCCGGGCTCTAGTCCTTGGATCTCGCCGTCGGCCCGGGTCAGGCTCGGCCGGCCAGCCAGGACGACGATCATCTCCTCGTTTGCGAAGTGCGCGTGGAGCGGGAAGGTTGCCGCGCCCGGCGGCAGCTCGAACAGCGACGCTCCGAGGTCCCTCGCGCCCGCCTGGCGCCCGATCCGGGCGCGGCGCCAGCGGAAGGGTGGCTGGTCGCGCTCG
>JBKGUS010000064.1:0-3910 GCA_046462295.1 Thermoleophilaceae bacterium
GCGCGCCCGCCGCCCTTCTCGGCGGTGCCGGTCTTCCCGGCGATCTCGATCGGGAAGCCCTCGAACACGGCGGTCGAGGTGCCGCCCGGGTCGTTAGCCGCGCCGCGCAGGCCGTCCAGGATCGCCCGCCGGTACTCGGCCGGGATCCTGAGCCGCCGCGCGGTGGGCGCCTCGACGTTCTGCTCGGCCTGGCCGGCCGAGTTCTCGATCCGCTGGCCGAGCCGCGGCCGCAGCACCTTGCCGCCGTTGGCGATCGCCGCGTACGCCACCGCCATCTGCAGCGGGTTTGCGGCCAGGTCGCCCTGGCCGACGGACAGGTTGACGTTGTCGCCCACCGACCAGGGCCGGTCCTGCCAGCCGCACTCCCCGAGCGAGATCTCGACCGGGGTCGGGTTGGTGCGCTCGACGCAGCGCGAGAACTTGCGGTACTGCCGGTCGCGCCAGCGCTTGGTCGGGACGAAGCCCGGTGCCTCCTCCGGCAGGTCGATGCCGGTCCGGCGCCCGATGCCGAGCCGCCGCGCCCAGCGCTGCAGCGCGTTGCCGTCGCCGCGGCTGTCCATGTCGCGTCCCAGCTGGTAGAAGAACACGTCGCTCGAGACCGTCAGCGCCTGGCTGAGCGCGATGGACCCGTGGGCGACGTCGCCGGCGTTGCGGAAGATCTGGTTCCCGACGGTCAGCGAGCCCGGGTCGTGCAGCACCGTGTCCGGCGTGATCAGGCCGCTCTGCAGCGCCGCCACCGCGGTGACGAGCTTGAAGGTCGATCCGGTGGGGTAGCCGCCGGCCACGGCGCGGTTCGTGAGCGGCGCGCCGTTGTCCTCCGCGGTCAGCGCCTTGTAGTCGGACTCCCGCACTACCTCGGCGAACAGGTTCGGGTCGAAGGAGGGGTGCGAGCCCAGCCCGAGCACCTCGCCGTTGTGAATGTCCATCACCGCGAACGCGCCGAGGCCGGTGCCCCCGGCGAGCGCGGCCTGGCCGGTGCGCTGCACGTCGAGGTCGAGCGCGAGGCGGAGCTGCCTGCCCTGCACCGTCTCCTCCGTCTTGAGGCGGCCCTTCAGGTTTCCGAGCGCGTCCACCTTGACCCGAGTGGCCCCGTTGCGGCCGCGCAGCACGCTGTCGTATTCCTGCTCGATGCCGGCCTTGCCGATGCGGTCGCCCATCTCGACGCCCTCGAACTGGGGATCGTTCAGGTCCTCCTTGCTCGCCTCGCCCAGGTGACCGAACAGGTGAGCCCCGATCTCGCGGTGCGGATACACGCGCAGGAAGACCGGCTCGATCTCGACGCCGGGGAAGTCCTCGCGGCGCTCGCCGATGTACATGAAGGTCTCGCGCCGCACGTCCTGCTTCACGGTGGCGAGGGAGAAGGGCAGCTCCTCGAGCTGCGACTCCACGCGCCGCTCGACCACGCGCGGCCGCATCCGGAGCAGCTTGGCGAGCCGCCGGTAGAGCTCTGAGCGCTCGCCCTCGTCCTGGGGCAGACGGTCGGGCGAGAGCTTGACCGCATAGCCGACCCGGTTGCGCACCAGCACCCGCCCCTCGCGGTCGACGATCTCGCCGCGCGGCGCCTGGACCTTGATCTCGCGCAGCTGGTTGTTCTGGGCCTCGGCGACGTACTTGTCGCCCGACAGCACCTGCAGGTACCAAAGCCGGAAGAAGATGACCGCGAATGCGGCCAGCGCGATGCCGCCGACGATGGCCACGCGGACCGCGAGCTGCGGCGTGAGCGTCGGACGGCGCTCGTTGTCGAGGTACATCGCCGGGCTAGACCTCCATGCCCCGCAGGCCGAGCGGCCCGGCCTCGCGCGGCGGCTGCCGGCGGCGGCGGACCTCGAGCGGGTCGCGCGCCAGCGACGGCCGCAGGAGCTTGCGGATCCCGGTGAAGACCGGGAAGGCGAGCAGCGCGTTCACCAGGATGGTCACCACCATGTCGCGCAGCACGAGCGGGCTGACGCGCGCTCCGATGTCGAGCATCAGGGAGACGGCGGCGAAGGCCGTGACCCAGGCCGCCGTGGCGGCCGCGCCGACCGGGATCGGCAGCAGGCCGTGGCTCGGGTCGCGCACCTCCTTGTAGCGGCCGACGCCGTACCCGACGGCCGTCAGGACGAGCGAGGACGCGCCCATCGTCGCGCCCGTGAGCAGGTCGAGCAGGAACCCCGCGGTGAAGCCCGCCGCCGAGCCGGGCACGCTGCCCCCGTAGTAGGCCACGCCCGCGACCGCGAGCACGACGAGGTCGGCGTGCCCGCCGAGGATGCCGATCTGGCTGAACGCGGACAGCTCGAGGATCACCGCGAGCAGCAACAGCAGGCCGACCCGGGCGAACGCGCCCGGAGAGAGGATCACCCGCCCGCCCCCGGCAGCGCGGCCTCCTGGGTCACCCCGCGGCGCGTCAGCACCTGCACGATGTCGAGCTGGCGCAGGTCGGCGAACGGCTTGATGTGCACCCGCTGGTAGGTCTCGAGCTCGTTGAAGTCGACCTTGCTGACCCGGCCGATCGGGACGCCGCGCGGGAAGAGCGACTCGAGCCGCGACGAGGTGAAGCCGGAGGTGTTCACCTGCGTGCCCTCGGTCACCCGGCGGCCGCTCTCGACGTTCTCGAGCAGCAGGTCGTTGGGGTCGCCCACCTCGGGCCGGACCACTCCCGAGACCCCCAGCGGGAACACTTGGGCGGACACGCCGATCTGGCCGTCGGTGATGAGCCGGACCTCGGAGGTGCCGCCGGTGGCGCTCGTGATCTTCCCGACGAGGCCGCCGCCCGCGATCACGGGCTGGTCGACGCGCACGCCGTCGCTCGTGCCCTTGTCGATCTTGACGCTCGAGTGCCACACGGTGGGCGACTTCGCGATCACGCGCGCGGTCACGGGCCGCGTGCCCTGCGGGAAGTAGTTCTCGTCGTGCAGCTCCGCGATGGCCTCGAGCTGCCTCGAGTCGCGCACGGCGGTCTGGGCCTCGGCGAGCTCGCTGCGGAGTTTCTGGACCTCCTCCTTGAGCGCCTCGTTCTGGTCCTTGGCGTCGATCGTGTCGCCGGCCCAGCCGAAGAAGTCGCGCACCGGCTTGAGCGCGCGGGTGGCGCCGGTCTCGATCGGCGCAAAGGCCTCCTGGGCGCCGCGCTGGAGCGTGTGGAACATGCCGCCGCCGGACTCCCCGAAGTAGGCGGTGAGGATCGCGATGGACAGCGCCACGAAGACGGCGAGCACCGCCCGCCTCCTGCGGATCGCCTTCCTGTCGTACATTCGCTAGGCCTCGACCGCGGCCCGGCGCGTCAGCGCCGCCGGCTCGTTCGGGAATTCTTGTTGGCGCGGTGGATGGCCTCGAACTCCTCGAGGCTGCGACCGGAGCCCACCGCCACGCAGGTGAGCGGGGACTCGGCCAGGTGGGCGGGCATCTGCGTCTCGTCGCGCAGACGCTCGTCGAGCCCCTGCAGGAGAGCGCCGCCGCCCGCGAGCATGATGCCGCGGTCCATGATGTCCGAGGCGAGCTCCGGCGGGGTGCGGTCGAGCGTCTCCTTGACCGCGTCGATGATCGCCTGGAGCGGCTCCTCGAGCGCCATGCGGACCTCTTCGCTCGTGAGCACGATCGTCTTGGGCAGGCCGGAGACGAGGTCGCGCCCGCGGATCTCCGCCTGGACCTCCTCGTCGAGCGGGAAGGCCGAGCCGATCTCGAGCTTGACCTCCTCCGCGGTCTGCTGCCCGATCATCAGCTTGTACTCGCGCTTGACGTAGTTGATGATCGCCTCGTCGAGCTCGTCGCCTCCGATGCGGATCGACTGCGACACCACGATCCCTCCGAGCGAGATCACCGCCACCTCGCTCGTGCCTCCCCCGACGTCAACCACCATGTTGCCGGTGGGCTCGCCGACCGGCAGCCCGGCGCCGATTGCGGCGGCCATGGGCTCCTCGATCAGGTAGGCCTGGCG
>JBKGUS010000065.1:0-4077 GCA_046462295.1 Thermoleophilaceae bacterium
AGCGCACCAGGGCGGTCGAGGACTTCCTCACCCGCCACGGCGCGGTCGCGGTGATGGAGTCGCGCATCGTGCCGCTGCTGCCGTGGGGCATGGTCAACTACAGCGCGGGCGTGACGCGGCTCCAGTTCCGCGACATGGCCCTGGGCAGCGTGATCGGCTGCGCGCCCAAGGTCTTCGCCTACACGGCGCTCGGCGGCAGCCTCGACAACCTCGGCTCGCCGGAGGCGCTGACAGCGGTCGCCCTGCTCTGCGCGCTCGCCCTGGGCGGCGCGCTCTTCGTCAGGCGCCAGATCGCCCTCGGACGGGCGGCATAGCCCGTGTCCTACTTCCAGGCCGTCCGGCTCTACTCGATCGCCGAGGTCTGCGTGTTCGCGGCGCTCCTCGTCGTCGCCATCGGCCATCTCGGCGAGTCAGCCGAGGCCGCGCTCGGCTGGACGCACGGGATCGGCTGGATCATCCTGTGCCTTCTCGTGGCCTACGGGTGCCGGCGCGGCACCTTCCCCTGGCCGCTGCTGGCGGCAACCGTCTCGCCGCTCGGGCCGGTCGGGAGCACGGCGGGCATCGAGTATCTCGCCCGGCGCAGGCGAGCGTCGAATCAGCCCTGAGTGGGGTGCCGCGCGCTCGCGCCGGCCAGCCGCTCGGTCAGCTCCTCGCGGCTCGTGCCGCGCAGGTAGAGAACCCGGTCGAAGAGCTTGCCGTAGACGTCGAAGACTGCGAACAGCAGGTCCGGCGTGCCGACGGTCTCGGCCTCGCGCGCCGCGGCGAAGCCGCCTGCGCGGCGGGTCACCTCGTCGAGCACGTCGGCGCCCATCGGCGGCGTGCCTGGGCCGTCCTGCTCGGGGTCGGAGCCCGTCATCAGCGGTGCCTCGCCCACGCCGAGTGACTGCAAGGCCGCGCCAACCTGGCCGTGCAGCCGCAGCGCCCGAAGCCAGCGCTCCGCCTCGTCCTCGGCTGAGTGGGCGAAGGGCATCGCCGTGCCGGCGAGGGCCACCACGAGGGCCGCGTCCTGGGAGAGAGGGGTGTGCCGTTGGGTCAAGAGCTGCCTCCGTGCCTGCAAGTGGGGGTATGCGGGCTCCTCATCGGCACGGATCCCCACGCAGGTGAGTTGTGAAACCCAACCTGGCCGGACGGATGATCTACAGAAGTGATCGCTAAAGGACGCGCGGCGGGCCCGCTTCGAGCCAATCGCGCTTCGTGACGTGGCGCGCGGCCCGGACGCCCGACTCGATCTCCGCCACGAGCTCGCCCATCAAGCCGTGCCGCTCGGCGACCACGTTGTGCTTGTGGATCGTCTCGAGGTTCTCCTGGCGGGCCGAGACGAAGGCCTGGTCGCCGAGGCCGTCGAACCGCTCGGTCGCCATGCGGACCATCTCTCGCACGCAGTCCTCGACGAAACGCGGCCGCATATGCGCCTTTTCCACGACCTCGACCTCGTCCGATCGCTTCATCAGCTCGTAGATCTCGGAGCTCATGGCCGTCTCGACGATCTCGAGCAGGGTCTCCGCCTCGAGCGAGTCAGTGCAGCCCTCGGGACAGCCGATGTGCAGGGTGCCGATGCCGCGCTGGTTGTGGGTGGCCACGGGGACCGCCTCGAACACGCGCGCGATCTCGTCGTCCGTGAAGCCGTCGTCGCGCAGGCGCTCCTGCGAGCGCTCCATGACCATCTCCTGCGCGCACGGGCAGGCGGTCATGCCCTGCGCCTGCACGCCGACGAGTCGGCGCGTGCCGAGCTCCGAGGCCACCGCGGCGCCGAACAGCGTGTAGATCTCCTGGGTGGGCACGCCCGAGGCGGGGGCCGGCTTCTGCTCCGGGTAGCGGGCCGCGATCGTCACCTCGGCGCGGGCGCCGTCCTGACGGTCGCGCACCCGCTCGGCGATGTGCGAGGCGAGCGTCTCGGCCTTGAAGGCCTCGCCGAGGATGACCTCGTCGATCGCCTCGTTCACGACCTCCTCGAAGCGCGACATGTGCGCGCCCTTCTGCTGGGGACCGAGGTCGACATAGCACTCGAGCTCGGCGTAGAAGAGCTGCTCGACCCCGTTCGACCGGATCCTGATCACCTTCTCGACGCCGGTGACCCCGACGCGTGAGAGGCTCAGCTGGGTCGAGGGACGCCGCGCCTGGACGTCGCTTCCGAGGAGTGCGGTCCGCTCTGTCATGGGCAGTCCTCCACTGTATCGGGACGGAGAAAGGGCCCCGATTTGCGCCGCTTGAGGCAAAACGCATGAGGCGTTGTACACTGGCCGCGGCTGCACGTAACCGGAACCCTCCTGGCCCACCGGACTCAGCCCCTCGCGGCGCCACCGCGAACCAAAAACTTGACAGTCGATCCACGCCCGCCAAGAAGCGGGGGCGTGACCGTCTTCGAAGGAGCGAGGGGTTGACGGACAAGCATCACGGCGTAGTGCTTCTGGCCGACGCAAGCGAGACTCCGCTGCTCGACATCGAGGAAGTGCGCGGACTCGTCACTGAGGGGAAGGAGCGTGGCTACCTGACCTTCGAGGAGATCTCGACCACCTTCGAGGAGGTCGAGCTCACGAAGGAGCAGATCGCGGAGTTCCATGCCCATCTGCAGGAGAACGGCGTGGAGATCGTCGCGAGTGAGGATCGCCCAGCGGGGCTGATCGAGATCGCGGGCGACGGCGCCCAGCCGGCGCCGAAGAAAGCCCAGGTCGATCTCACGGTTGAGCCGAGCCTGGACTCGCTGCGGCTCTACCTGCGTTCGATCGGGCGCGTCGACCTGCTCACCGCCGAGGAGGAGGTGTTCCTGGCGAAGCGGATCGAGCGCGGCGACATGGGCGCAAAGCAGCAGATGATCGAGGCGAACCTGCGCCTGGTCGTGTCGATCGCGAAGGGCTACCTGGGCCGCGGGCTGACGTTCCTGGACCTCATTCAGGAAGGATCGCTCGGCCTGATCCGCGCCGTCGAGAAGTTCGACTACCGGCGCGGCTACAAGTTCTCGACGTACGCGACCTGGTGGATCCGCCAGGCGGTCACGCGGGCGATCGCGGACAAGGCGCGGACGATCCGCATCCCCGTGCACATGGTGGAGAAGCTCAACAAGGTCGTGCACGTGGAGCGCCAGCTGGTGCAGGAGTTCGGACGTGAACCGACTCCCGAGGAGATCGCCTTCGAGCTGCAGTGGACGACGCGTGAGGTCAAGGACATCCTGCGGATCTCGCAGCTGCCGGTTTCTTTGGAGAAGCCGATCGGCGAGGAGGAGGACTCGGAGCTCGGCGACTTCGTCGAGGACGAGACGGCCGAGTCTCCCTTCGAGCTGGCCTCCGAGAACCTGCGGCGCGAGAACGTGCAGCGCGCGCTGGACGCGTTGCCACCGCGCGAGCGCGAGGTGATCGAGATGCGCTATGGGCTGCGCGGGCACAAGGCGCGGACGCTCGAGGAGGTCGGACGGGCGTTCGGGGTGACGCGCGAGCGGATCCGTCAGATCGAGAACAACACGCTCAAGAAGCTCGAGGGGCTGCCGGAGGCGCAGAGGCTCAGGGACGCCTCGTAGGCGCTACGGGCGCCTCATGAACCACATCGGGGTGTTGCGCGGGAGCACACCCCGGCCGATCTCCTCGAAGCCGTTGGCCGCGTAGTAGGGCACGTTGTCCGGGTTGGACGTGTCGAGGTAGACGGGCGCCTGCGCGTCTTCGTACACGCGCGCGAGAAGAGCCCGGCCGACGCCGCCGCGCTGGTGCGCGCGGTCGACCGCGAGGAACCAGAGGTAGACGTGGGGGTCGTGAGGATGCCCGTGGTCCTGGACACTGCCCGTCTTCAGCCCTCGGACGATGGGACCTGGACCGGCGGCGAGGAAGGCGAGGACGTAGCGCGCCTCGGTGTGGCGTGGGGGCGGATAGCGGCCAGGAGGGAAGGTGACGGCGACGCCGGCGAGCGCGTCGTTCCGGAAGGCGCCATAGATCGGCCCCCCGTAGCGCGCGGTGACCTTGACAGCGGCGCGGTGGTAGCGCTCGGCGACGAAGCGCCGGTGGGCCGTGCGCTTCGGCCCGACCGCCCGCCAACCGGGGTCGTGGAGGAGGGCCTCGGTGATGATGCGGGCGGCTTCGGGGTGCTCTGCGC
>JBKGUS010000066.1:0-6455 GCA_046462295.1 Thermoleophilaceae bacterium
GCGAGGACGAGCGCCAGGGTCGCGGTGACGTTTGCGTAGGTGATGCGTGGCATGGCGTTCGATTCGGTGAGCGGGCGCAGCTTCCTGTCCCCGATCTGGGTCGTTTCAGCGGAAGCGCTGTAGCACGTGTCCGACCGCGGACACCGAGTCCCGCAGCGGGGTCTGGCCGCGGGCGAGCGCGGGCTGAAGAAGGAACGCCAGGGCCAGGGCCGGGGCCAGCAGTCCCGGCAACGCCGGGTGGAGGTCCCGCGCTTTGTCCCCGATTTGGGGCGTTTCCGCGGAAGCGTCTCCGCACGACTCATCCTCTCACGGGGATGCGAGTCGAACGTCTTCGTGTCGCTCACTGCTCTCCTTCGGTTTGCAGGTGTTCGGCCAGCCGCTCGAGCTGCTCGTCCCAGCCGGTCCTCACGTCCGCGTAGATGTCGTCCGGATGCAGTGCGACGTAGTGGCACGTCATCTCGGTGCTCGCACCGAGGTCCCTCAGGGTCACGGTCACGATCCCCGGCCCCAGCCCGCGCTGCGCGGGCCACGAGAACACGAGGCGCTCGGGCTCCAGCACTTCGCGGAACTCCATGGCCGACGGGTAGCTCGAGCCGTCCTCGTCGAAGACCATCGCCAGGCGAAACCGCCCGCCCGGCCGGAGCTCGATCTCGATCGTCGACACGGGCGTCGTGAACCCGCGCGGACCCCACCAGCGCGCCAGCCGCTCTGGCTGCGTCCACGCCTTCCAGACGAGCTCCCGCGGAGCGTCGAGGACCTTGGTCAGTGCGAACACGCCCGGCACTCCGTTCACGGGCCCCGTCTCCCCGGATCTCCTCAAGATGATTGCTCAGCCGCTCGCATCGCCCGGCGCTTCGCGATCCGCATTAGGATCTCCTGATGTCGGACAACGTCGAGCTCGTCACCAGCAGCTTCGAGGCGATGCGGGTCTGGGACGTGGACATGCTCCTCCGCCTCTACGACCCCGACGTCGCGTTCCTGCCACTCACGGGCACCCGGGTCGAGAGCGGCGGCTACCGCGGCCACGACGGCGTGCGCGCCTACATGTCTGAGGCCATGGAGCTCTGGGATGTGCTCGAGCCGGTCGGCGAGGTGTTCACCGACGTCGGCGACCACGTCCTCGTGACGGGTCGCTGCCGGGTCCGCGGACGTTCCAGCGGTGCAGAGAGCAACCCGGCGTGCGCGTGGGTCGTGAGCGTTCGGGACGGGCTGATCGTCTCCCACCGCACGTGCGAGACCTACGACGAGGCGCTGCGGGTCGCCGGTATGGAGCCGGCCGAGGACCCGGCCGTCTGACGCTCAGGCCGGCGCCGGCTCGCCCTCGAGCAGGCGCTCGCCCAGCTCGAGCAGCACGTCCACCAGCATGTCCACGTCCTCGGCCCGCGTCTGCCAGTTCACGATCGCCGGCCGGAAGGCGACCTTGCCCTCGAACAGTGTCGTTCCGGCGAACACGCGGCCGTCCTCGAGCAGGGACTCGCCGAGACGCCGGTTGAAGTCGTCGAGCTCGCCTTCTCCTGGCACGCCGGGCGGGCGCCAGCGGAAGCAGACGATGTTGAGCGGCGCCTCCGCCAGTCGCTCGAAATCGGGCTCGGAGTCGATGCGCCGCGCGAGGTGCGCCGCCACGTCCAGGTGGCGCTCGACCATCGCCCGGTACCCCTCGGCCCCGTACGCCCGCAGCGTCGCCCACACCACGAATGCCCGCCCGCGGCGCGAGCCCTCGGGGGCGTGGTAGGCGAACACGGGCCGCGGGCTGTCGAGCGGCGGGAGGTAGTCCGCCTGCTCGGAGAACGCGGCGCGGCGCCAGCGGTCCTCGCGCACGAAGGCGAAGCCGCAGTCGTGCGGCACGTTCAGCCACTTGTGCCCGTCGGCGGAAACCGAGCTGGCCCGCTCGGTCCCCGCGGTCAGCGCCTCGGTGCGCGGCGACAGCCGCGCGAACAGGCCGAACGCGCCGTCCACGTGCAGCCAGGCGCAGTGGCGCTCGGCGAGCTCGGCCATCTCGTGGATCGGGTCGAAGTCGCCCGCGTTCACCTCGCCGGCGTTGGCGATGACGATGGCGGGGACGCCGTCGAGGTTCGCCAGCTGGCCGGCGAGCGCGTCGAGGTCGATCCGGCCGCGGGGGTCGCGGGCCAGCTTGTGCACGTTCGCGCGGCCGACTCCGAGCAGGGCGAGCGACTTCATCGCGCTGGCGTGGACGTACCCGCTCGTCAGCACCGGGATCTGCGGCGCGCCCGAGAGGCCCTCCTCGGCGGCGTTGAAGCCGGCCCGCTCGGCGCACCACTCGCGCGCGGCCGCGAGACAGGTGAAGTTGGCCATGGTCCCGCCGGTCACGAGGACGCCGCCGAACTCCGGCGGCAGGCGGAAGAGCTGCCGCAGCCAGTCGATCGCGACCTGCTCGAGCCTCGTGCCGAGCGGCGACGCGACCCAGGCGGCGACGTTCTGGTCGAGCGCCGAGGTCAGCCAGTCGGCGGCGAGCGCCGCCGGCGTTGTGCCGCCGATGACGAAGTGGAAGAAGCGAGGACCGCTCGAGCGGGTGGCGGCCTCGCGGCTGAGGCGGGCGAGCTCGCCGACCGCGGCGAGGGGCCCGTCGCCGTGCGCGGGTAGCGGAGCGCCGAGCGCGCCGCGCGCGCCGTCGCTCCCGTCCTCGCCCAGTAGCGCCACTGAGCCCGGCGGCTGCACTGGATCGTCCGCGAGCCCCTCTAGATACGCGCGCGCCTCGGTTGCGGCAAGCTCCAGCGCGCGCTCAAGCTCGTCGCGGCGGTCGAGCGGATCGCTCATCGCTTTCTGATACTACGAGCCCATGCGAGCCCTCCTCTCCGCGTTCGCCGCCATCCAGGTGCTCACCGGCGCGGGGCTCTGGCTGACGCCGGGCTTCTTCCATGACGAGATCGGCCCCTACGGCGTCCGCAACGACCACTACATGGGCGACCTCGCCACGTGGTACCTGGCGCTCGGAGCCGCCGCCTTCGTGGCGATCCGCCGCACCGGCTGGCGCGTGCCGGTACTGGCGCTGGCCTTCATCCAGTACGCCCTCCACTCGGTCAACCACCTGATCGACGTGGGCGAGGCGGACCCGGGCTGGCTCGGCCCGGCCAACCTCGTCTCGCTCCTCCTGGCCACCCTGCTGCTCGGCTGGATGCTGCGCGCCGAGACCGAGGCAGCGGCGCGATGAGGGTCTTCGTCGCCGGAGCAAGCGGCGCCATCGGCCGCCCGTTGCTGCCCCAGCTGATCGCAGCCGGGCACGAGGTGACCGGCACCACCCGGTCCGAGGAGCGCGCCGAGGCGATCCGCGCCGCCGGAGCGCGGCCGGTGATCTGCGACGCGCTCGACGCCGAGGCGCTCCACGCCGCCGTCCAGGAGGCCGCCCCCGAGGTCGTCGTCCACGAGCTGACCGCGCTCCCACACCGCTTCGACGCGCGCGACAAGGAGATCTACGCCCCCACGAACCGCCTGCGCTCGGAGAGCACGCGCACGCTGCTCGAGGCCGCACGCGCCGCCGGCGCCCGGCGCATGATCTGCCAGAGCATCGCCTTCGCCTACGCGCCCGGCCCGGAGCCCGAGGTCAAGGATGAGGACGCGCCGCTCGCCTTCGGGGCGCCGCCGCCCTTCGGGGACGGCGTCCGGGCGATCGACGAGATGGAGCGGGCGGTCGTAGGTGCGGCGGGCCTCGAGGGCCTCGTGCTCCGCTACGGCTGGTTCTACGGTCCCGGCACCTACTACGCGGACGACGGCAGCATGGCCGAGGACGTGCGCAGGCGCCGCTTCCCCGTGATCGGCAAGGGCACGGGCCTCTTCTCCTTCGTGCACGTGGACGACGCCGCCAGCGCCACGGTCGCAGCCGTCGAGCGCGGCGCCTCCGGCATCTACAACGTCGTCGACGACGACCCCGCCCCCCAGCGCGAGTGGCTGCCCGTCTACGCCGAGGCGATCGGGGCGAAGAAGCCGCTGCGGGTGCCGGTCTGGATCGCGCGCCTCGTCGTGGGCAAGGTCGCGAGCGTTGCAAGCGTGCAGCCGGGCGCCACGAACGCCAAGGCCAAGCGGGAGCTCGGCTGGGGGCCGCGCTGGGCCAGCTGGCGCCAGGGCTTCCGCGAAGCGCCTCGCTGAGCGGCGCACGATCCGTACCGCATCGGCCGGCTTCGCATTATCCGCATCGCACCGGGTAGCCGGGAACGGTTGGCTTCCAAAGGAGGTGCGCCGACATGGCTAAGGACCACGGATCGAGTGTCAAGGACGACAAGCAGTACGAGGGCCTGCGCAAGAAGGGCATGAGCAAGAGCCGCGCGGCCGCGATCGCGAACGCCCCGGGCTCGTCGAGCAAGGGCGGCAAGAGCTCCGGCAGCAGCCGCAGCCGGAAGAGCAGCGGCAGCGGGAGCGGCGGCAACACGGCACAGAAGAAGCGCGCCGGCCGCAAGGGCGGCAAGGCGTCGTCCTCGAGCTAGATGCATGGCGGCGCCCCGTCAGGGCGCCGCCATTTCACTCGTCGAGCAGGAACTCCGCCCAGAGCGGATAGTGGTCCGAGATCCGGGCCTCCTTCTCGGACTGCCCCACGTCCTGAAGCAGGTGCTCGTCCCAGACGAAGTTGCCGGCGGTCTTGTACTTGAGCGTCAGCGCGGCGCCCTTGCCCTTGTTGAACCAGGCGATCTGGTCGTAGAAGGAATGCTTGTCCTTCGTCTCGCCGAGCGTGCGCGGGAGGTCGATCAGCTCGGCGGGCGGTGACAGGCTGCCGTCCACCACGAGCGCACGCCAGTTGGGGTCGTCGAGCTTGTCGATGTTGAAGTCGCCCAGCGCCATCATGTTGCGGTTGAACTCGTCCGGGTCCTCGGCGTGCTCGCGCAGCCACTGGGCGAAGCGGGCGATCTCCGGCGTCCGCACCTCCGGCGTGCTCTTGGTGCCGTAGATGACGTGCAGCGTGACGAGCGTGAAGCCCTTGTCACGCGCCTGGAACGACACGGTGTAGGGCGTGCGGACGAACTGCCGTTGCATGATCGCGTCGGCGCCCTCGAGCTCCTCGTCGGGGATCACGAGCTCCCCGACCAGCCCCGACGACCGCACCCGGCGCGTGTCGAAGATGTAGCCGAGGCGCTCCGAGTTGCCGGGCGTCCCCTCGGTCACGTCCGAGACGATGAACGCCCAGCGCGGTCCGAGGATCTCCCGCAGGAGGCGCAGCGCGGTGAGGTCGCGCTTGACCTCGACGAGCGCCACGACGTCGAAGCGGGCAACCAGCTGCGCGATCGCGCACACGTCCTGCAGGTTGCGCTTCGGGCTCACCCGCGGCTTCGACTCCCAGGCCCTCTGCACCCGCCCGAAGTGACGGATGTTCCAGGTCCCGATCAGCAGGTTGCCGCGCTTCTTCCTCGGCAGCTCGTCGAGCGCGGCCTCGAATCCCTCCAGCACCGCCACGCTCTCCGGAAGCGGGTCCGGGAGGCCGAGCTCTGCTGGGGGCAGGAGGGTCAGTTCGTGACGCCGATCGCGATCGGGATGAACACCGTTGCCGCGAACACCAGTATCACGCCCGCCGCGACCAACGTGCGGGACTTGATCAGGTGGCCGAACGTCCCGATCGCGAAGCCCAGCACGAGCAGCACGATGAAGAAGGACGGCGAGATCTCGAAATCGCCGCGCTGGTCGGGGCCGGAGCCCGGGTCGAGGAAGTCCGACATGGCGAGGAGGAGCGAGCCGTCCAAGGAGGCGAAAGTATCCTTCGCAGACCGGATGAGCGACGTGTTCCAGAGCATCGACACCTCCCGCCAGGGCCTCGGCGACGTGGGCTACCTCGCCGACGAGTCGACCGCGCTCGTCGCGTATCTCGCCGGGCGGCTGGGCAAGCCTGTGCTGGTGGAGGGCCCCGCCGGGGTCGGGAAGACCGAGCTGGCGAAGGCGCTGTCGCGCGCCACAGGCCGCACGCTGATCCGGTTGCAGTGCTACGAGGGGCTCGACGAGGCCAAGGCGCTGTACGAGTGGAACTACCGCAAGCAGCTGCTGAGGATCCAGACCGAGACGCGCGAGGCCGGTTGGGAGCAGGTGAAGGAGGACATCTTCGGCGAGGAGTTCCTGCTGTCGCGGCCGCTCCTCACCGCGATCTCGGCGGAGGAGCCGGTCGTGCTGCTGATCGACGAGATCGACAAGACCGACCAGGAGTTCGAGGCGATGCTGCTCGAGGTGCTGTCGGACTTCCAGATCTCGATCCCCGAGCTCGGCGTGGTGGAGGCGCGCACGCGCCCGCTGGTGCTGCTCACGTCGAACAACTCACGCGAGCTGACGGAGGCGCTGAAGCGCCGCTGCCTGTACCTCTGGCTCGACTACCCCACGGTCGAGCGCGAGCTCGAGATCGTGCACCTGCACGCGCCGGAGCTCGACGACAAGATCGCGCGCAAGCTGGTCGAGGTGGTCCACATGGTGCGGGCACTCGACCTGAAGAAGCCGCCGTCGATCGCGGAGTCGATCGACTGGGCGCGGGC
>JBKGUS010000067.1:0-9303 GCA_046462295.1 Thermoleophilaceae bacterium
TTCCTCGGCGTCCTCTACCTGCAGGGCATCCTCGGCTACGACGCCATCGAGACCGGCCTCGCCTTCCTCCCGGTGAGCGTGCTGATCGGCGTGCTGTCGCTGTGGCTGTCGCCGCGCCTCAACGAGCGCTTCGGCGCCCGGGCCACGCTGCTGGCCGGCCTCGTGCTGCTGGTGGCCGCGCTCGGGCTGTTCGCCCGCGCGCCGCTCGACGCGGGCTACGTCGTCGACCTCCTGCCGTCGATGGTCCTGTTCGGCATCGGCGCGGGCCTTGCGTTCCCGGCCCTGACGACGCTCGCGATGTCGGGCGCCACGGCTGAGGACTCCGGGCTCGCCTCGGGCCTCGTGAACACGAGCCTGCAGGTGGGCGGCGCGGTCGGGCTGGCCGTGCTCGCCACCCTCTCGGCGACACGCACGGACAGCCTCCTGGCCGACGGCGAACCGGCCGCCGAGGCTCTGACGGGCGGCTATCGCTTCGCGTTCGTGGTCGCCGCGGGCCTGGTCGTGGTGGCCGTCGGGCTCGCCTCGACGGTGCTCCGCTCGGAGGCCCGCGCCGCCGCGGAGGCGGAGCCTGAGGTCGGTGATCCGGTTTACTCGGAGGCCGTTTGACGACCCTGCTGCCCGGCGCCGACGAGCGGCAGCGGGCCTACGCCCAGCTGACCGAGCTGATCGAGCGCCACCTGGACGGGGTCGGGGACCTCGCTGTGGCGCCGTCGGCCCCGTACGAGGAGCTCGAAGCGCGCCTGCGCGGCTTCGACTTCGCCGCGCCCGTCCCGCTGGAGGAGCTCGTCGAGGCGACCGGGGGTCTGCTCGGCGACGGGATCGTGCACACCTCGCACCCGCGCTACTTCGGCCTGTTCAACCCCGCGCCCACGTTCGCCGGCGTGCTCGCGGACGCGCTCGTCGCGGCCTTCAACCCGCAGCTCGCCGCCACGTCGCACGCCCCAGCGGCCGTCGCGATCGAGCGCCACGTCATCTCGTTCCTGGGCGGCTGCCTCGGCCTGCCGGGCGCCTCCGGCACCTTCACTAGCGGCGGCGCCGAGGCGAACCTCACGGGGCTCCTGGTCGCCCTCGAGCGCCACTTTCCCGAGGCCGGCGAGCACGGGCTCGCCGCGGGGCGAGAGCGGCCCACCTTCTACGTCTCCGGCGAGGCGCACGACTCCTTCGTCAAGGCGGCCCGCATGACCGGGCTGGGCCGACGGGCGGCCCGCTCCGTGCCGGTTGGCGCCGATCTCAGGCTGGACGTCGAGGCGCTTCGCGCGGCGATCGAGCGCGACCGCGAGGCGGGCGAGCGGCCGTTCCTGGTGGTGGCGACCGCGGGTACGACGGCGGCCGGCATCGTCGACCCGCTTGCCGCGATCGCGGACCTCTGCGGGGAGCTCGGCCTCGACCTCCACGTGGACGCCGCGTGGGCCGGCGCGGCCGCCCTCTCCGAGCGTCTGCGGGGAGTGCTCGACGGGATCGAGCGGGCCGACTCGGTCACGGTCGATGCCCACAAGTGGCTCTCGGCGCCCATGGGCGCCGGCGTCTTCCTCACGCCCCACTCGCACGACCTGACGAGCACGTTCCGGGTCGCCGCCGGCTACATGCCGAGCGCCGAGTCGACCGACCCGTACCTCACGAGCGCGCAGTGGTCACGGCGCTTCATCGGCCTGAAGGTGTTCATGTCGCTCGCCGCCGCCGGGCGCGCCGGGTACGCCGCTCAGATCGAGCGCGACTGCCGGCTGGGCGACCTGCTGCGGGGACGCCTGCGCGACGGCGGCTGGGCGGTCGTCAACGAGACGCCGCTGCCGGTGGTCTGCTTCGTGCCGCCCGGCGGCGCCTCGGACGCGGCCGAGCTGGCCCGGATCGCGTCCGCCGTGGAGGGCTCGGGCGAGGCCTGGATCTCGGTCGCGGGGCTCGACGGACGCCCGGCGCTGCGGGCCTGCATCATCAGCCACCGCACGGCCGAGGCGGACGTGGACGCGCTCTTCGATTCGCTCGAGCGCGCCCGGCGCGCCGCGTAGAGCGGGGCGCTCAGTCCGCCAGCTCGGCGAGCGCCGCCTCGCGGCTCGGATGGAGGTCGAGCACGTCGGCGAGGCCGGCCAGGGCGAAGGTGCGCCGCACGTGGCCCTCCGGGTCGCACACGACCGCGAGGCGGCGGGCCTGTTCGCCAAGGTCGCGGTGGGCGACGATGGCCACCCGGAGACCGCTCGAGTCGAAGAAGGTCACGTCCGAGAGGTCGAGCACGACCGGGCCGTCGCCCGACGCGATCGCCGCCGTCAGCTCGCGCCCGAGCATCGGCGCCGTGGCCATGTCGATCTCGCCCGTGGCGACCACCACGGGCGATCCATCGTCGGTCTGTGTATGAACGGTAGCCGGGTCGAGCACTAGGGCCAGTCCCCCGAGCTGGCCTTCGCACCATAGACGGCGCGCTGGGCGAAGGGAAGCACTGAAGGGAGGGTGTCAGCCGGGGCGTGCCCGCGCCCGCAGCCGCCCAGCAGATCGGTCGTGAGAAGGGCCCTGCCGAGCGCCACCCAGGCGGCGCCGCAGTAGGTCGGGTGCGCGGCGTCGAGTCGCGCGGCCTGGTCGATCAGGCGGTCGCGCTCCCGCGGGCGGCCGGCCGCGCCCGTGGCGTAGGACTGGCCCTCGCTGACCGTGTCGCCGCCCTGGTCGTGCCGTACCACCCAGCCGTCCTCGTCCACGTAGCGGTCGAGGAAGTCGGCCGCGGCCGCGCGCGCGGCGGACGAGGTGCCTTCCTCGACCCCCACCGGCTCGCCCGGCCCGTCCGCCACGAGTGCATACACCGGAGGCCGCCAGCGGAATCGCCGCCAGGAGCGCGACCAGGAGCGGATGGAGGCCGGTGAGCGCCGTGGTGTTGCCCGCTCGGTCATCCCGAGCGGGTTCACCCTAGCTGGTCGGCCCTCCGCGCTCGCCCTGACCGCCGCAGCAGCCCGCGCAGGTCCGCCACCGGCCCCAGGTGGCGCAGCTTATCCGGGTTGACGACCGAGCGCACGCCCTGCACGCGGTCCTCCGCGATGTCGAGCGCCAGCACGCCGATCAGGTTGCCCTCGGCGTCGAACACCATCGCGCCGGGCTGGCCGTTCACCTCCACGCGGCGCATGTCGAAGCCGCCGAAGCGCTCGCCGTGGACCCGCCAGGCGGCCAGGATGCGCGCCACCCGGCGGGCGCCGTGCAGGGCGCGAGCGAGCGCCGGTGCCTTGCCACCGCCGTCGCCCGCCAGCACGACGTCCTCGGCGAGCATGGCCTCGAGCGCCGCCATGTCGCCCTCGCCGACCGCGGCGAAGAAGCGGTCGGCCAGCCTCTCGTGCTGCTCGCGCGTGGCCTCGAAGCGCGGACGGCGCTCGTCCACGTGACGGCGCGCCCGGCTGGCGAGCTGGCGCGTATTCGCCTCGGTCTTGCCGACGATGCGCGCGACCTCGTCGTACGGGTAGTCGAAGACGTCGTGCAGCAGGAAGACGGCGCGCTGCTCCGGAGAGAGGCTCTCGAGCAGCACAAGGAACGAGAGCGAGAGCGAGTCCGCCATCTCGGCCTGCCGCGCGGGGTCCTCATCCTCGCTGGTGAGGAGCGGCTCGGGCAGCCACTCGCCCACATAGGTCTCGCGCCGCCGCCGCGCCGAGCGCAGCTGGTCGATGCCCAGCCGGGTCACCACCGTCGAGACGTAGGCGCGCGGCGACTCGATCCGCTCGCCCTCGGCCTGGGCCCGGTGGAAGCGGAGCAGGGCCTCCTGCACGAGATCCTCCGCCTCGCTCACCGAGCCGAGCATCCGGTACGCGATCGCGAAGGCGCCTGGGCGCAGCTCGTCGAGGAGCTCCTCGTCGGCCATGCGATCACCTGCGGCCCGAAGCGCTCGGCTCGGCCGGGCGCGCAGGGTCTTGGACCCCCGAAGCGGCCGGCTCGGTCGCGTGCGCAGCGTTTCGGAGGCCCGAAGCGAAGCCCTCGCGCCAGCTCGCGTAGCGCGGGCTCCAGCCCAGCTCGCGCTTCGCCTTCTGGTTCGATGCGCCGCGGATCTCGGTCATCATGACCGCCGCCGCCTCGCCGGCCGCGATTCGGCCGAGCCAGAGGGGCAGCCGGCGCGGCGGCTTGGCGCCGAGGGCGCCGGCCAGGGCCGGGAGCCAGACCGAAACGGGCGCCGGCTCGTCGTCCACGATGTTGTAGATGCCGCGCTCGCCGTGCTCGACCGCGGCGACGGTGGCCGCGGCGGCGTCCTCGAGGTGGATGAAGGACCACACGCCGCCGCCGTCCCCGACCACCGGGAACCTGCGCTTGCGGATGAGCGCCACGTGCTCGCCCTCGGGCTCCGTGCTGAGCGACGTCCCGGGGCCGTAGAAGCCGCCGTAGCGGAGCACCACGCCCTCGGTCCAGGCGGCGCCGGTCACCGCCTCCTCGAGGTGCCGGATGGCGTCGAGCATCTCCCGGAGCGCCTTCCGAGGGGTGGGATCGAGCGGGTCCGACTCGTCCTTGACCGGACCGCCGGTGCGTGCGAACGGCCAGCCGGCGTAGCTCTGGGCGACGAAGCGCTTCACGCCGATGGCCCGGCCCGCCGCGAGCAGATGGTCGGTGCCCTCGGTGCGCAGCCGGTTCGTCTCGGCGAAGTCGCGCGCGATGTGCCGCATGTCGAGCGACTCCGACAGCGCGGTGAGCTGATGGACGATCACGTCGGGCTCCGCCTCGCCGACGGCGCGCGCGACCGCGTCGGGATCGAGGGCGTCCGCCACGACCGGGCGGGCGCCCAGGCCGCGGACGAAGTCCTGCTTGGAGGGGGTGCGCGTGAGGCCGACCACCTCGTGGCCGCCCCTGACGAGCTGGGGGACGAGGATTCTTCCGAGTGCGCCCGTGGCGCCGGCGACGAAGACCTTCATGACTGGCTCCTGATTCGGGTTGTTCACCCCTCCTGACGGGATACCCCGGCGGGCTGTGACAGCAGCGCCAGCGCCGCCGCGCGGAACTCACCGGGATCGAACTCGTCCCCGTAGAGGTCGCGCTGCACCACCAAGCCCTGCGCGAGCGCCACCAGGACCCGTGCCGTGGGGTCCGGGTCCGGACAGTCGAGCTCCGCCGCGATCCGCTTGCGGAGGCCGTCGATCGCCTGGCGAACGAAGCCGGCCACGCGCGGGTTCACCATCGCCTCACCCCACACCTGCAGGGCGAGCCGCAGCCGCTGGTCGCGCAGCTCGACCTCGTCGATGGTATCCAGCAGGCGCTCGAACATCTGGGCGGGACGGGAGGGCGGGCCGGCCTCGAGCGCGGCGGCGAACCCGCCGAGCGTCTCGGCCGCGATGGCCTGGACTATCTCCTCCTTGCCCTTGAAGTAGCGGTACACGGCCCCGGGGCTGAGCCCCGACTCCTCGAAGATCTGCTGCATCGACGTCTGGTGGAAGCCGCTGCGGGAGAAGCAGACGAGCGCTGCGTCGAGAATCTGGCGGCGACGTGCGGCGAGGTACTCCTCGCTGACCTTGGGCATGACTCCACAAAGTAAAGCGAACGTTCGCTCTTGACAAGCCGGGGCGCCCGGGTTACCCTCGCACCATGGCGAAAGAGAATGAACATTCGTTTTACGACATGCGCTGGAAGACCCTGGCCGTCCTAGCGCTGAGCCTCGTGATCATCGGGCTCGACAACACCATCCTCAACGTCGCGATCCCGACGCTGCAGGAGGAGTTCGACACATCGGCCTCGAGCCTCCAGTGGATGGTCGACTCCTACCTTCTGGTGTTCGCCGGCCTGCTGCTCGTGTTCGGCACGCTGGGCGACCGGCTCGGCCGCAAGCTGGCGCTCCAGGCGGGCGTGACCATCTTCGGCGTCGCGAGCCTCGGTGCGCTCGTCGCCGACTCGGCCGGGCAGGTGATCGCCGTGCGCGCCCTGATGGGAGTGGGCGCCGCGCTGATCATGCCGGCCACGCTCTCGATCATCGCCAACGTCTTCCCGCCGGAGGAGCGCGGCAAGGCGATCGGGATCTGGGCCGCGCTGGCTGCGGTCGGAATCGGCCTCGGCCCGCTGGCCGGCGGGCTGCTGCTCGAGTGGTTCGACTGGTCCTCGGTCTTCCTCGTCAACGTGCCCTTCGCGCTGGCCGCCCTGCTGCTCGGCATCCGCTACGTCCCGGAGAGTCGCGACCCGCGCCCGGGGCGCTTCGACCTGACCGGCGCCGCCCTCTCGACGGCCGGCTTCAGCGTGTTCGTGTACGCCGTGATCGAGGCGCCCGAGGAGGGCTGGCTCAGCGGCACCGTCCTGGGCCTGCTCGCGCTCGCGCTGACGCTGCTGGCCGCCTTCCTCTGGTGGGAGCGGCGCACGGTCGAGCCGATGCTCGACCTCGGCTTCTTCCGCAGCGCGCGCTTCAGCGTCGGCACCGCGGCGGTGAGCGTGGCGTTCTTCGCCCTGCTCGGCGGGATCTTCGCGCTCACCCAGTACCTCCAGTTCGCGCACGGGTATTCGGCCGTCGAGGCCGGCGCGATCATGAGCCCGATGGCGCTCGGCCTCGTGATGGGCGCCGGCTCGTCGAACCGCGCCGTCCGTCGCCTCGGTACGGCCCGGGTCGTGACCGCCGGGCTCACCGGGCTGGCGGCGCTGCTCGCGCTCACGCTCCTCTGGGGCGCCGACACGGGCGCCGGCATCCTGCTCGCCTGGTTCTTCGGCGTGGCGCTGTCGATGGGCTGGGTGATGGCGCCCGCCACGGACGCGGTCGTCGGCGCGGTGCCGGCGGCGCGCTCGGGCGTCGCCTCGGCCATGAACACCGTCGCCCGGATGGTGTCCGGCGCGCTCGGCGTCGCCGTTGTCGGCTCGCTCGTCAACTCGCTCTACTCGGACGACGTCGCCGGTTCGCTCCCGCCGCGCGCCCCGGAGGCCGCCACCGAGTCGATCGGCGCCACCGCGGCGGCCGCGGCGCAGGCGCCGCCAGACGTCGCCGCCCGCGTGCTCTCGACCGCCGGCGACGCGTTCACGAGCGCGATGGGGATCGGCCTCACCGTCTCCGCCGCCCTCGCGCTCGGCGCCGCCGTGCTGGTGGCGCGCCTGCTCCCGTCTCAGCCGACGGGGGCGGGCGCGCCGGCCCGCAGCTCCGCGATCGACTCGTCCGTGCAGGTGGCGAAGAAGCCGCCCACCACCTCGCGGATCTCGTCCATCGACTCGGCGCGGTAGAGCACCGGCTGGTACTTGGTGATGTCGTAGTCGGCGGTGCCCATCTCGGCCACGTCGATGGGCCGGTGCTGCATGGCCCGGAACTCGTCGATCTCGCCGTAGGAGGAGAGGATGCCGGCGCCGTAGGCGCGCAGCTCGCCGTCCTCGACGACCACGCCGAACTCGACCGTGAACCAGAACACACGCGAGAGGAAGCGGAGGTTCTCCTCGTCCTCGAGGCGGTGGGTGGCCTCGCCGGTGAGGCGGTGGAGCTCCGAGAAGGTCGGCGTGGCGAGCAGGTGCCCGTGGCCGATGACCTCGTGGATGATGTCCGGCTCGGGCGTGTAGAGCGGCATCGCCGGGTGGCGCACGTACTGGGTCGAGTGGAAGCGGCGCTCGGAGAGCGAGCCGTAGAACTCGCGCAGCGGCACGAGGCCGGCGGCGGGCAGGTAGCCGAAGCCGGTGATGGGGCGCAGCCGCTCGCTCACGAGGTCGAGGCTGGGCACCGCGCCGGTCGGCAGGTCGAGCGCCGCCTGGGCCTCGTTGAACTCGCGGATCGCGAGCCGCTCGTGCTTGGGCGCGAGCTCGCGGCAGACCGTGCGCCAGACGTTCTGCTCGTCCTCGGTGTAGCTGACGTCGGGCACCGGGGTGCCGGGCTCCCAGGCGAGCGCCAGCGCCGCGATCTCGTTGCGGCGGCGGCGGTACGCGGGGTCCTCGGCGCCGGGGTGGTCGTGCGCGAGGTGGACGGTCACCTCGTCGCCGTCGGCGGTAACGGGCGAGTAGAGCTGGGCTTCCTCGAACATGACTCGTCAGTGCAGCAGAAGGTCACGAAGGCTGCAACTGTGAGCAACGGAGGCACGCATATTGTCCACTCCTGTCGCACTGGGTGGCTAAATTGTGGGCATATTGACCAGTTCGCATGCGGAGACGGGCCCGCGGAGGCGGGGCGGGCGGGACATCGACGAGCTCGACGCCAGGCTGATCGCCGAGCTGCGCGAGAACCCGCGCCTGGGCCTGCTCGAGATCTCGCGCCGGCTCGGGGTGGCGCGCGGCACCGTCCAGGCGCGGCTGCGGAAGCTCGAGGAGCGCGGGGTCGTCCTGGGCTACGGGCCCGAGATCGACACCGCTGAGGTCGGGCACCCGATCCAGGCGTTCGTGATGCTCGAGCTGACCCAGGGCCGCCTGGCCGAGGCCGTGGAGGCGCTCGAGCAAACCCCGGAGGTGCTCGAGGCCGACGCCGTGAGCGGCCCCCAGGACCTCATCTGCCGCGTGGCCGCAAGCGACACGGAGCACCTGCAGGAGATCGTCAACAGCCTCCTGGCGACCGACGCCATCCGGCGCTCGACCAGCTATGTGGTGCTGAGTCGGCCCATCCGGCCGAGAGTGCAGCCGCTGGTGGACAAGGTCGGCGCTACGGCCGGCGGCAGCGGACCTGGTACACCGACGTGAAGCCCGACTCGAAGCCGCGCCGCGCCGCGCGCAGGTAGAGGCGCCAGACGCGCACGCGCTCCGGGCCGGCCAGGCGGAGCGCCTCGTCGATGTTGTCGTCGAGGCGCCGGGCCCAGTGCCGCAGCGTCTCCGCGTAGTCCATCCGGAACCCCTCCACGTGCTCCTGCTCGAACCCGGCCCGCTCGAGCGCGAACAGGATGCGGGAAAGGTGGAGCGGGGCGGCGTCGGGGAACACGTAGCGATCGGAGAAGGCGCCCGCCTCGGGGTCGCTGTGGCGTAGCCGCGAGATGCCGTGGTTCAGCAGCCGGCCGCCCGGCTTGAGGAGCCGCGCCAGGCACTGCGCGTAGACGTCGATCTGGCTCGAGCCGACGTGCTCGACCATGCCGATGCTGGCGATCGCGTCGAACGGCTCGGCGTGGAGCTCGCGGTAGTCGGCCACGCGGATCTCGACCCTGTCCTCGAGGCCGCGGTCGGCCACGCGCCGGCGGGCCTCGGCGGCCTGCGGCTCGGACAGCGTGATGCCGAGGACCTTCACGCCGTGGTTCGCCGCGGCGTGGATCGCAAAGCTGCCCCAGCCGCAGCCCACGTCGAGCACGCGCTCGTCCCGCTGCAGCCCGAGCTTGGTGCAGACCAGCTCGAGCTTCGCCTCCTGCGCCTCCTCGAGCGTCGCGGCGCCGCGCGAGAACAGGGCGCAGCTGTAGGTCATCGTCCGGTCGAGGAAAAGGGCGAAGAACTCGTTCGAGA
>JBKGUS010000068.1:0-4861 GCA_046462295.1 Thermoleophilaceae bacterium
GCGCGGGCGCCCGCGAGCGAGGAGAGGTAGGTGTGCACGAGCGTCACCGCCATGGCGCCCTCGCCGACCGCCGAGGCCACGCGCTGGATCGAGCCATGGCGCACCTCGCCGGCCACGAAGATGCCGGGCTGACTCGACTCCAGGAACAGCGGTTCGCGCTCGAGCGGCCAGTAGCGGCCGTGGCCGTTGCCCTCGATGAGGTCGGGCCCTGTCATGAGGTACCCCCCGTGGTCGAGCCGGAGCCATCCCTCGAGCCCGGCGGTGAGCGGCGCGCCGCCGATTACGACGAACAAGGCATCGGTCGCGATGCGCCGCTCTCCGGAACGCCCGCCGACGGTGACGGCGCGCAGCTCTGAATCACCATCCGCGGCGAGCAGCTCGGTCTCGGTCAGCACCGATATCCGATTGTGCGCCTCGATCCGCTCGACGAGGTACCGCGACATGCGGCGTCCGAGAGAGTCCGCCCGGACGATCATCGTCACACACGCCGCGTACCGGGCCAGGTGCAGGGCAGCCTGGGCGGCGGCGTTCGCGCCGCCCACGACGGTCACGCGGCGGCCGAGATAGGCGGGCGCCTCTCCCGGCGCAGAGCCGTAGTAGACGCCTCTCCCGAGAAACTCGTCGACGCCAGGTGCGTTCAAGCGCCGATACTCGACGCCGGTGGCTGCTATCCCGGTCCTGGCGCGCACTACGGCGCCATTCGAGAGCTCGAGCTTCACGGTGCCGTCCGGCTTCGGTCTCACATCGGCTCGCCAGGCGAGACGCTCGGCGGCGGCCGCGCCGAGGCAGGCGCGGTCAACGTGATCCACGGCTCCGTCCGGGGCCTCCGCACGGCCCGCGACGAGCTCTGGCATCAGGCCACCCCGGGCGTCTTCGGCGCGCCGGGAGCGGACAGCTTCGGCCAGGCGCTGGCGAACGGGAGACGAGCCGGGTGACCGACCGCAGCCGCACGGATGTCGGATCGCTGACAACCGCGGCGTGTCGGGGCCTGCCGAGGCCGCGCGCCTGACCGAGGCGCGTTCCGGCAGCGCGCCCGCGGGTAGGCCGAAATGAGAGTGGCATTTCGCTCGCATCCGAGCCGTAGCAGGATCCTCGTCGCTGCTCTCGTCGCGGCGATCGGATTCGCGATGCTGCCGGCGGCGTTCGCCCAGCGCGGAGGCGAGCTGGCGTACTCGCTCGAGTTGACCGGCACGGTCGACCCGGCCACAGAGCGCTGGCTCGACCAGGCGCTCGACGAGGCGGAGCAGCAGGGCGCCCGCCTGGCGATCGTGCGGCTCGACACGCCGGGCGGCCTCGACAGCTCGATGCGGACGATGGTGCAGCGCATCACCGCCGCCCCGTTCCCGGTGGTCGTGTACGTCTGGCCGAACGGGGCCCGCGCGGCGTCCGCCGGGCTGTTCCTCGTGCAGGCCGGCGACGTGGCGGCCATGGCGCCGCAGACCAACATCGGTTCGGCGACGCCGGTTTCGATAGGCCCCGGCGAGCAGTCCGAGGTGCTCGGGCGCAAGATCCGCAACGACGCCGCCGCCTACGTGCGCGCGCTCGCGGAAGGACACGGCCGCAACGCCGATCTGGCCGAGCGAATGGTCCGCGAGGCCGTCAACGTCACGGCCGAGCGGGCGCGCCAGGCGAACCTCGTCGACCTGGTGGCCGGCAGCGAGGAGAAGCTGCTCGCGAAGCTCGACGGCTTCAAGATCCAGGGGCCGAATGCACAGACGCTGGACACGCAGGACCTGCGCGTCGAGCGGCACGAGATGCCCTTCGCGCTCGAGGCGCTTCAGCTGCTCGTGAATCCCACGATTGCCTCACTGCTACTGCTGCTGGGTGTGGCGGGCATCGCCATCGAGATCTTCACTCCGGGAGCAATCGGCCCCGGCGTGGTCGGCGGCATCGCGCTGCTGCTCGGCCTGTTCGGCTCGGCGCAGCTGCCGGTCACGGTAGCCGGAGTGCTGCTGCTGCTGCTCGCCGTCGGGCTGATCGCGGCTGAGACCCAGGTGGCCAGCGGCGGGATCCTCGGCCTGGGGGGAGTGATCGCCCTGGTCGCGGGCCTGCTCGTCCTCTACGACACCGACTCCGAGGCGTTCTCTGTCTCGGTGCCGGCGGCCATCGCGGCGGGCGTGCTGCTGGGCGGCTTCGTGCTGTTCGCCGCGTCAAAGGGGCTGGCGGCGCGCCATGAGCGCGCGCGGGGCGACGTCGAGGAGCTGGTCGGCAGGAGCGCCAAGGTGCGCACCCCGCTCGATCCGCAGGGACAGGTCATGGTCGCCGGGGAACTCTGGCGCGCCCGGGCGAGGGATCCCGACGACCGGATCGACGCCGGCGAGAACGTTCAGGTGCGCTCCGTTGAGGGTCTCACCCTCGACGTGGCGCGAGAGAAGAAACCGGGAGGCTCGAAAGGGGCTGACAGCGAATGAGCGTCGTTATTGGAGTTTTGATCGGCTTTGGAGCACTGATCGCGGCCCTTGCCGCCGCCGCGATCCGCATCCTGCGCGAGTACGAACGCGGCGTTGTGTTCCGGCTCGGGCGGCTGATCGGCGAGAAGGGCCCCGGGCTGATCCTGCTGATCCCGTTGATCGACCGGATGGTGCGCGTGGACCTGCGCACCGTCACGCTGAACATCCCCCCGCAGGAGGTGATCACCCGCGACAACGTGCCGGCCCGCGTCAACGCCGTCTGCTACTTCCGCGTGATCCACGCGCAGAGCTCGATCGTGGACGTCGAGACCTTCCTCGAGGCCACCTCGCAGATCTCCCAGACCACGCTGCGCTCCGTACTGGGCAAGGCCGACCTCGACACGCTGCTTGCCGAGCGCGAGCGCCTCAACGAGGACCTGCAACAGATCATCGACGAGCAGACGGAGCCCTGGGGCGTGAAGGTGAGCGTCGTCGAGATCAAGCACGTGGAGATCCCGCAGGGGATGCAACGGGCGATGGCGCGCCAGGCGGAGGCCGAGCGCAGCCGGAGGGCGAAGATCATCAACGCCGAGGGCGAGTTCCAGGCCGCCGAGCGGCTCGCCGACGCGGCCGAGATCATCGACCGGCGGCCCACCAGCCTCCAGCTGCGCTACATGCAGACGCTGCAGGAGCTCGGCGTGAGCCAGGGCTCGACGATCGTGCTGCCGCACCCGATCGACGTGACCAAGCCGCTGGCGCTGGGTGGGGACACGGGCGGCACGGAAGAGCGCTTCGCGCGGACGGGCGGCGAGCGCGACGAGTGAGGGTGCGTCCAGCATCAGCGGAGGGGGTAGGCTCGGACCGTGCGACCCGACGAGGTCGAACGCCAGATCACCCGGTACAACGACGCCTGGAACCGGCACGATCTCGAAGCGGTCGGGTCGTTCCACGCGCAGGGGATCGTGTTCCACAACCACACTGCCGGCGAGCGCGTCGAGGGCGCGGCCGAGGTCATCGATCACATCGCCGGCATCTTCTCGCGCTGGCCGGACCTGGCGTTCCGCACCGCGCGCCTCTACGGGCGCGACGACTTTGCCGCGTGCGAGTGGACGGCTACCGCAACGGCGGCCGACGGTCGCGTGCTGGAGTGGGACGGTGTCGACCTGTTTCCGATCGTGGACGGGCTCATCGCCCGCAAGGATGTCTACTCCAGCTCCGCCACGCCGCGCGTCCTGAGTCAGGACGTCAGCTGACTGCGTCGACCCACCGGGTCGACCAGCCGCTCGGATCTCGGCCGCTGCCTCGGAGCAGGAAGTCACGCCCGGCGCGAGAGTGGCTCACGATCGTGAAGCTCTCCGCCGTCGCGCGGATCTCGGTCTCGTCGGCCCCGCCGCCCAGCCGGACGACGGGGCCGTGGGACGAGACATCCGACTCGATTGCCGCGCCGCGGGAACCCGGGACGAAGCGGATCGCATGGCCACCGCTCAGATTCCTCACGAGCTCGGGGCCCGTGTCGCAGCGGCGGAAGTCGCGGCACTGAGACACCCACGCGGCGAGGTCGCGGGCGCGGCGGGTGGCCGCCCAGTCGGGCCGTTCGGGAGGCAACGCCCACGTAGGCGGGCGGCCAGCGGGATCGTCGCGCCTGGGGATGAGCGTTCCGAACACCTCGATGCGGCCCCTCGGCCGTCCGGACCCAGGACTGCGGTAGACGACCGTGCCGCTTCGCAGCCTCCAACCGGGCTTCCCGACCAGGCTGAGACGGTAGGTCTCGCCGGGCGCGAGGACCCCGGACCGGAAGTCGCGGCCGGGCCCCGACACCTTGACTACGCGGTGCGGTCCGTCATCGCGGTTGGTGAAGTGCACCGGTTGCGCGGCATCGACCGCAATCAGCTCCGGCACGAAGTCGCCGTCGATGATCTCCACGCCCTGCGCGACAGAGGTGTCTCCTGGGTCCTGGTGGCTCAGCACGATCGGCCGGGACGCGCGCTCGTTGCCGCCGCAGCCGGCCATGATCACCAGCGCGGCCGCGCACATGCCGGACGCCAGGCGACTCGTCAAACGCAACGACCTCCTTCGCTCGTTCCCGCCTTGCGGCTCGTACGGGGGCGCCGGCGACGCGGCCGACGCCCCCGTTCGCACGAACGACTAGGAATAGGTCCTATCCGAGACACAGGGGGATTTCGGACCTGGGAGTTGCCTTCCCGCCGAGCTCTCACGCTCACATCCGATGTCGGGAAGCCGACAGTCCCGCGGGATTCCGTCGTCGCCGGCCGCCGCCGGGTAATCGGTACCTGGGATGGAGCGCCGTCGGCTGCTGATCGATCTCGCCGCCGTACTCTGGGCGGTGCTCTGGATCCTCCTCGCCGTCCAGATCGCGGTCGAGGTGCGCGGTCTTCGCGACCTCAGCGCCACGGTGAGCAAGACCGGCGCGGCCGTGGAGGAGGCGGGACGGGCGCTCGAGCGACTGGACC
>JBKGUS010000069.1:0-5325 GCA_046462295.1 Thermoleophilaceae bacterium
CGTCGATCCGCTCATAGCCGCGGTCGATCTGGCGGATGTTGCCGATCTCCGACTGGCCGTCCGCGCACAGCGCCGCGATGAGCATCGCCATGCCCGCGCGAATGTCCGGGCTCTCCATGCGCTCGCCGTGAAGCCGGCTCGGACCGCTGACGACCGCACGGTGCGGATCGCACAGGATGACCCGAGCGCCCATCGTGACGAGCTTGTCCACGAAGAACAGGCGGTTCTCGAACATCTTCTCGTGAATCAAGACCATGCCCTCGGCCTGGGTGGCGAGCGCGAGGGCGATGCTCGTGAGGTCGGCCGGGAACGCGGGCCACGGGCCGTCCTCGATCTTGGAGATGGCGTCGCCCACGTCGGACTTGATGCGCAGTTCCTGGCCGGCCGGCACGATCACGTCGTTGCCCTCGAAGTCGATCCGGCAGCCGAGCCGCTCGAAGGCGAGCCGCGTCATCCGCAGGTCCTCGGGGATGCAGTCGCGGATGCGGAGCTCGCCACCGGTGCAGGCGGCCAGCGCGATGAAGGATCCGATCTCGATGTGGTCAGGCCCGATTGCGTAGTCGGCGCCGCGGAGCTCCTCCTGGCCGTGGATGATCATGAGGTTCGAGCCGATCCCCTCGATGCGGGCGCCCATCTGCATCAGCAGACGGGCCAGGTCCTGCACGTGGGGCTCGGACGCGGCGTTGTGGATGACCGTCGAGCCCGGCGTCAGCGCAGCGGCCATCAGGGCGTTCTCGGTCGCCATCACCGAGGGCTCGTCCATGAAGAAGTCGCAGGCGTGCAGCCCGTCGGAGGCGCGCAGCTCGTATGTGCGGCCCGCGCGGATCTCGGCGCCGAGGGCGCGGAACGCGTCGAGGTGGGGGTCGAGCCGGCGGCGGCCGATCACGTCGCCGCCGGGCGGCGGCATGTCCGCCGCGCCGAAGCGGGCGGGCAGCGGTCCGGCGAGCAGGAAGGAGGCGCGAATGCGCTCGGCGAAGTCGGGGTCGACGGCGGTGTGCGTGATCTCGTCGCACTGCACCGCGATCGCGTTCTCCTCCCGCCACTCGGCCTTTGCGCCGAGCCGCACGAGCAGCTCGACCATGGCCTGCACGTCCCGGATCCGTGGCGTGTTGCGGAGCACGACCTCTTCGCTCGTCAGCAGCGTGGCGGCGAGCGCGGGCAGCGCGGCGTTCTTGTTGCCGGCGGGCACCAGCGTCCCCGAGAGGGGGGCCCCGCCCTCGATGATGAACTTCTCCATGCGCGAGGTCGCAAGCGTAACGAAGCTCATGTGCTTGCAGGTTCGGGTCGCCGTGTGGATAACCTGCCGCGCGTGTCGCCCACGCGTGAAGAGGCATGGGAGCTGGTCGAGGAGTGGGTCGAGAGCGACTCGCTCAGGAAGCACCTGCTGGGCGTCGAGACCGGGATGCGCGCCTATGCCCGCAAGTGGGGCGAGGACGAGGAGCTGTACGCGGTCACAGGGCTCCTGCATGACCTCGACTACGAGCGCTATCCGGACCTCGAGACCGGGCATCCGCGCAAGGCGCTCGAGCTGTTCGAGAAGCGCGGCTACCCCCAGGAGCTGATCGACGCCGTGGCCGGGCACGCCACCTTTCTCGGGGTTCCGCGCGAGAGCCGCATGGCGAAGACGCTCTACGCCGTGGACGAGCTGTCCGGCTTCATCTCGGCATGCGCGCTCGTGCGCCCCACCGGCATCGAGGGAATGGCCCCGAAGTCCGTCAAGAAGAAGCTGAAGCAGCCGAGCTTCGCGGCGGGCGTGAACCGGGACGAGGTGCGCGCGGGCGCCGAGGAGCTCGGGGTGGACTTCGACGAGCACGTGGCGTTCCTCATCGCGGCGATGGAGGAGCGCGCGGACGAACTCGGATTAACTCCAGCGTCCTCCTGACTTCGCCCAGTCGGCCATGTGGTCGACGGAGCAGAAGGCATCCGGGATGCGGTGCTCGCCCCGGTGGCGCACGAGCAGGACGCGTACGTCGCCCAGGTCGGCGCCGCACTGGGCGCACGAGCCTCCCTCGCCTTCCCCCTCGCCCATCTCGTCAGCGTCCCAATGCGCGCCCTGCATCGCCCACGGCACGATGTGCTCGAGCCGGCAGAAGACGGCCTTGCGGGCGCCGGGCTGCTCGTGAGCGCGCCAGCTCTCGCTGGGGTCGATCGCCGCCCCGCACCAGTTACATTGCTCGGCCATGGCTGAGGGACTGCGCATTATCGTGCTCGAGGGGGATGAGACCGGCCAAGAGCTGCTCGAACAGGCCCTGCGCGTGCTCGATCCGGCGGTCACGAAGATCGAAGCCGACTTCGAGCACTACGACCTCTCGCTCGAGAACCGCCGCCGCACGAGCAACGAGGTCGTGACCGCCGCCGCGCGGGCGATGACGGAGTCGCGTTTCGGCCTGAAGGCGGCCACCATCACGCCCGAGGGCGCCGACGACGTCGGCAGCCCCAACCGCATCCTGCGCGAGGCAATCGACGGCAAGGTGATCATCCGCACCGGCCGCCGCATTCCCGGGGTGACACCGGTGGCCGGCGTGCACTACCCGATCGCGGTGGTGCGGATGGCGGTCGGCGACGCCTACGGCGCCGAGCAGTGGCGCGCGGAGGAGGACGGCGACGAGGTCGCCTACCGCACCGAGCGGATCACCCGCAGCGTCTGCCGAGCCGTCTCCGAGTACAGCTTCCGGACCGCCCAGCGCATCCACGGGCGCGTGTACGGCGGCCCGAAGTGGACCGTCAGCCCGGTCTACGAGGGGCTCCTGAAGGAGGAGATGGACGCGGCGTCCGAGCGCTATCCCGAGGTGCCGTACTCCCCCGTGCTGATCGACGCCACCTACGCCGGCCTGATCTCGGGCGCCGCCGACGCGCCGCTCGTGATCCCAGCGCTGAACCGCGACGGCGACTGCCTGTCCGACCTCGTCATGCCCCTGTTCGGCTCGATCGCGGGCGCCGAGTCGGTGCTGCTGGCCTTCGACGAGGAGTTCGAGCCGCGGGCGGTGATGGCGGAGGCGCCACACGGCACGGCGCCGGCGCTGCAGGGCAAGGACATCGCGAACCCGATGGCGATGATCCTGGCCACCGCCGCGCTGCTCCACTACGCCGGTGAGCTCGGCCACGACGGCGCCCACACGGCCTCACGCGCGATCTACGAGTCGGTGCTGGAGGCCACGGCGACAGGCGTGCGGACGCCGGATCTGGGCGGTCACGCGACCACGTCCGAGTTCACCGGCGAGGTGATCGGGCGGGTGCGCACCAAGATCGACATCTGGGCCTCGCTCTAGCGCCGGCTCCGGATGCTCCGGCCCACCGGCAGGCCGGCCTGGTCCCGCACGGGGTCCCGCAAGTGCTTGCGGCGGCGGGCCACGTACCAGCGGCGCTGCACGTACAGCGTGAGCACCCCAGCCGCCACGATCCCCGCCAGGTTCACCGCCAGCTGGACGGCGGCGCCCTGAGCGGCGTCCCAGTGGCCATAGGCGGCCGCCACTCCGACGTTGGAAGCGGCGGGGATCGTGGTCACCGAGATCAGGACGCCCACGAGAGCACCCGACTTGGCCGACGTGAGCGACAGGATCCCGGCGGCCCCTGCCACGAAGGCCACGAAGAAGGTGAGGAAGTCGGGCTCCGAGATGAACTCGGTGAAGGGGTGCGTGGTCCGGCTGTACTCCTCGGGGAACACGTCGACCCCGACGAAGACGAGCGTGGTGAGCAGCGCGCAGACCATCCCGATCGGGAAGCCCGCCAGCAGCGCGTGCAGCGACCTGCGCGCCAGGTCGCCCTGGAGGTTCACGAGGGCGACGCTGATCGCGGCCAGTGGCCCGAACTCAGGGCCCACGACCATCGCTCCCACGATCAGGATCGGCTGGTCGAGGATGATCCCGACCGCGGCGATCTGCATCGCCGCGACCATGAACAACACGAAGCTCACGGAAAGCTCCGTCTGCTCCGACGTGGCCTCCTCGACCTCCTCCCACACCACGGCGTCCGACGGCAGGCCGGGGGCGGCCTTCTCGGCGGCCTTCGCCGCGTCTGAGATCGACGTGTCGACGTTATCAATCGCGATCGATCCGACCTTCGGCACCTCCAGCTCCTTTAGGTCGCTGATGATCACACTGGCGTCCTCGCGGGTGATGTCGCAAAGGATCACGTCCCCCTTCGGCTTCCTGGAGGCGCCGTGCAGGTGCACCACGTTGATCACGGCCGGCGAGGCGCAGAGCAGCTCCAGTGCCTTGTGGGCGACGTCATCGGGGGCGACGATCCGCAGGTGGATCATGCAGGCACCGCGAAGCGGCTGAGCTGCTCCCTCACCTGCTCGGGCATCTCCCGCTTCTGGAAGGTCTGGGGATCCACGAAGACATGACGTAGCTCCCCTTCTGCGAGGAGCACCCCGTCCCCGACACGCTCCGCGGTCAGATCCATCGTCATCGAGGTCGTCCCGAGCCTGCTGATCTTCGCCTTGAGCTCGATCTCCTCGTCGAAGCGGGCGGGGACCCGATAGCGGATCCCGGCTTCCGCCACGACCAGATCTATGCCGAGCTCCTGGATCCGGGCATACGACCCGACCGCCTCGCGCCACAGCTCGGTGAGGAGGTGGTCGAAGTAGGCCAGGTAGTTCGGGTAGAAGACGACACCCTGGAGGTCGCACTCCGACCACCGGACGCGGAGGCGGTGCCGGAACTGCTCGGCCATCGCCGCCACCCTACCGGCGGCCCTGGTCAGCCAAGCGCGGCCGCCATGCGGCGCAGAGCGCCGGCCCAGGCCGGATCGTGCACCTGTTTCGCCTCGGCGCCGGCGCGGATGCGCGTCCACTCCCTCGCCTTGGCGAGGTCCATCTCGGCGGCTTCCGTGTAGCGCTCCAGCCGGCGGGAGGCGGTCGCCGCCGCGTGCCCGGGGTCGTACGGGAAGTCCTCGAGCGTCAAGGGATCGATCAGCGCCCAGACATCGGCATGACGGTCGGCGCGCACGCCCTTGGGGTCGATGACCTTCCAGCCACTTGGCGTTCTGAGGGCGTTGCCTGCGTGTAGGTCGAGGTGGGTGAGCACCTCCTCGTCGCCCGCGGGAAGCTCCCAGGTCGGTTCGAAGTCGCTCACGTGGACGAAGGAGCGTGGCGGCGGGCCCGCCGTGTGGAGCCGGGCCACGAGCCGCCCGAGCTCCGCGAGCCGGTCTTCGATGTCGATTTCCGCGACCTCGAGCGTGTAGCCGGGCTGGAGGCGCTCGAGCAGCAGGGTGAAGCCGCCGCCGCGCAGCTCCTCGAGCAGCGCGACGACGTCTTCACCCTGCTGCTCGAGCGCCTCCAGCCCGGCTACACGCTCGAGGTCGCGGAAATCGACATCGAAGACC
>JBKGUS010000070.1:0-3906 GCA_046462295.1 Thermoleophilaceae bacterium
GTCGCCGGGCGCGGCGATGTAGCCGTCCAGGCTCAGGTTCATGCCAAAGGTCAGTTTCCGCATGGCGTCAGCCTCCCGTGAGTCGGTATTCGGCGTACAGACCAACACGGCGCGGAAAATTCATCGGTCAGACCACACCGAGGGCCGGTTGACCACCGCGCCAAGCGGATGCTGCGTACGGAAAGGAACCCTCACCGGGCACTTTGCCTGCATAGCTGGCGCTTTTCCCCGTGTTCGCATGCAACGTGTCCCGCAAGACCCGCCCGATGAAATGCCCGATGAAGGGGCGACAACCGGGACACGACACCACGCCCGCGTTCACGCGCGAGCGAGCGCGTCGGCTGCCGACTCCTGCGCCCCTGCGTTGGACGACTAGCGACAGGCCTTGCTCGGCGTCGGATGCTCTCGCCTTCCCATGCAAGGGGTGCAATTGGGGAAGTGCCAGGCCACGGTCCGGCTGCGGCTCGCTCGGGCCGACGGTTCCGGCCTCGAGGGGCCCCGGGTTCAATCGATTGTCCGTCGCGCGTCGAAGCCCTCGATCGACTGCGTCAGTAGCCCGCGCCAGTCATCGAGCCTCGGTGCGACATCCCACTCAGCGATGAGGTGCCAGATCACGAGCTCGAGTGGGACACGGCGCGTCGGGATGTGAAGCCTGCCCACGGTGCTTCCGTCAGCGAACGCCGCGTTGACGTGCATGTGCGCGAGGGGGTAGGGGTAGTCGGCTCGCGGCGCTGCTCGGTAGTACTCCCAGCGAATGAGCCACGACTCGACCGACTCATCCCCCTGCAGCCGGTAGCTGTACGACTCGACCTGGCAGTGCCCGTCAACGACGTCGATGATCTGGCGCACGAACAGGTGTGCTGAGGTCCCGTCCAACTCGAGCGGCGCGCTCGCCCGCTCGACCAGTCGCGTCAGCTCGAAGGCGTTGGCCGAGTAGGGGAGTGGGAGCAACGCCAGACGCGAATCGGTCACCGTCCGGTTGAGGACGGAGTTGAGGTGATCGGGCGAGACCCTGGGCTGCTCTACGCGGCGCGATCGCCGTTCTGCCCGATGCGCAGCAACCCGACGAGATCGCTCACGGCCGGGTCGGCGTCATCGAGCTCGCCGGCCTCGTAGGCGCGCACGAACTCGGCAACGGTCAAGCCGGTGCCGCGCCGGACCTCGCCCTCGACGTAGTCGTCGTACTCCTTCTCGGTGAAGTCGACTACGAGCGTGCCGGCGGGTGTCTCGTCGACGGTCATGGCCTAACCGTGGTATCGGTGCCGGACGGATTCGCCTGAAGCCGCCGGCGACAATTCCGAGCTTGCCGACGTCGCCCATCGGTCCGGACCGCCGGCGCGGGGAGATGGCGACTTCGCGCAGAGCCGCGCAGCGATTCGTTGCAGCGCCCGTTGCAGCACAGCGCGGCCTTCCGGGCTCTGGCAAGCGGGCTCGAGCCGATTCGGCTGGGGTCTACGGAACCCGAAGGCCGCAGGTTCGAATCCTGCCGGGCGCGCTCGATATCCCGCGGAAATGCTGGGATCCTCGTGGTTATGACCTTCGGTTTCCGGACCGAAGATCAAGCGCTTCAGACCGCGGATTTAAACCCGTCGCTCGGGCAGGCGCCATCGGCGTTGGTGTCCTGCCGAGCGCATGGGTCAGCCGGCGTCGTTGGCGATGAGCCGGCCGGTCGCGCGTGCGGCGGCGTTGAGGGCGGTGTCCCACGTCGCGAGCAGGATGTCGTCGCCTTGGACGGGGAGAGCGCATGCGAGGTGGACGGCGTCGTAGCCGCGCAGGGCGTACTCGGCGGCGAGGTCGCCGGCGTGGCGGGCGAGCGGTTCGTCAATCGCGACGATGCGCAGCTGGGCGTAGAGCTCTTCAAGCGTCGGGACCGCGGTGACGTGCGTCGATCGGTCGATGCGGCTGGCGCGAGCAGCCGCTGCGAGCGCTGCGCGTGCTTCTGGGTAGACGAGCTGGCTGGAGACGACGAGGTCGGCGCGATCCCAGAGCTCGACGGCGAGCTCGGAGCCGGGTTCGTCGAAGATCAGCTTGATCAGCGCCGACGTATCGAAGTAGACGATCAGCGCCGTTGGTCTGCGACGAGCTCGGACACGGGCTTGCCGGCTTTGAGCCGTGCCCGTCGCGCGCGCGGGCTACGAGGCGCAGTCGGCTCGCGAACCAGCCCGCGGGCGCGCAGATCGGCCAGCGGGTCGACCTCGTCGACGGGAACCAGGCGCGCCACGCGACGGCCGCGCATCGTGACGACGACCTCGGCGCCGTCCTTGACGTGCTGGACGTAGCGGCTGAGCCGGTCGTGCAGCTCCCGGACGCCAACCTCAGACTTCAGCGGTTCGTAATGTGGCGTCATGTCTGCTCATTGTACGCGCTACATCGACGCCGGTCACGGCTTTGCGGAGTCCACCGCATCGCCCGGGGGAAGCGAAAGTCTGCCTGACCGCGTCGTGGACGCTCCCAAGTCGTCCGCTGCGAGAGCATGCTGGGCGTCTGCGGCGACGACTCCTTTCACGCGAGGGTGTCGCTCAAATCTCGGAGGTAGGGGCAGTGTCGCCGCGCTCGACAGCCGCCGCGCAGCCTGGCACATTCGGGTGCCGCCCTCGCTCGACGTCGGACCGGGCACGCGGGCGCGCTCGCGTTCTCAGCCGAGGTTCTTGCGCAGGTAAACGAGTCTGGCCTCCCCGAACGAGCGACGCTCGTACTCGACATAGCCGATCCGTGTGTAAAGGGTCAGGTTCTCGACCATGCGCTCGTGGGTGTAGAGGTAGATCGAGTCGAAGCCGGCGTCGCGAGCCGCTCTCTCGGCGTGCTCGAGGAGGGCCTTGCCCACTCCAATCCCCCGATGCGAAGGGTCGACGGCGACGTTGTCGACGAAGAAGCCCTCGTCGCCGACTCCGAGGACCACCAGCCCGAGAACCTTGCCGCCGCGCTCGGCGACGATCACCCGGTGGGTACGAACAATCTCGGCGTAGTCGTCTGTCATCGGTCTCGGCGGCTCGCCGAGGCGCGACACGTAGTGTCCGTAGGCGGCCCGCACGAGCTCGGTCAGGTGTGGGACGTCGGCTGCCGTCGCGGGCCGGAGCCGTACGTCGTTCATCCGGTCACCAAGACGTTCCCAACGCCACAACGCGACCTCGGTCGCCGTGAACGCGATACACGGTCGCGATGACGATGGCGATGGCAAGCAGGGAGTCCGCCACGAAGCAGGCCTCGGCGTAGGAGCGCGCCACCGTCTTGTTGGCCCTGTCGTAGAGCCTGAGCGCCACAGATCCCCCCGTTGCGGATCCGCATGGCGTCAGTCAACCGCGGTTGCCTCCAGCATGACGAGGAACTGTGCTGGTAATTGCGCGACGCCGAGCACGGTAGTCGCATAGCGCGAGTTGCCGAAGCGGTCGTTAACTGTCGCGAAGTGCTCGAACAGCTGGTCGACGTCGGTGGTGTAGAAGTCGAGCCGGACGATGTTGGCGAGCGTCATGTCGGCCGCGGCCAGGACGGCCTCCAGGTTGTCGAGGGATAGCTCGAGTTGCGCAGCCACGTCGCCCGGATGCTGAGGGTTACCCTCGGCGTCCATCGCGTCTTGCGCGCTGCAGACGAGGAGCCGCTGGTGGCTCTCGATGAGCTGGGCCTGGTCGAATCCCAACTTGATGGACCAAGACACGGGGTTGATTGGGCTTCTCCTCATCGCATACCTCCTGTGCTCGTCGCTGTTTGGATTGAACTCGTTACCCGCATCCGCTCATCCTCCTGTCTCGGTCTCAGAGGCCGGAACCGGCTCCTGCCGCCGCGCCGCTCCCCTCGCCCGGGGGCGTCCGGGCAGGCCCAAGCCGGCAATCGCGCCCACGAGTGAGAGCGCGGCGGAGACGGCGATCGCGGGGGCGAAGCCGTCGCTGAACGCCGCGGCCGAGGCGTAGC
>JBKGUS010000071.1:0-3038 GCA_046462295.1 Thermoleophilaceae bacterium
GGCTCACGCCCCCGCACCCCCGCTGATGCTTGGCCGGTCTAGCCTTACTCGGGGTGAGCACCCGCGTCAAGATCTGCGGAGTGACCGACCCGGCGGATGCCCGCCGGGTCGCCGACCTCGGCGCCTGGGCGCTGGGCATGATCTTCTGGCCCTCGAGCCCGCGCGTCTGCGCGATCGAGGACGCGGAGGCGATCGGCTCGGAGCTCCACAGGAAGGTCGAGCTCGTGGGCGTGTTCGTGAACGCCACCCTCGACGAGGTGGCCGCCACAGCCGACCTGTGCCATCTGTCGATGCTCCAGCTGCACGGCGATGAAGGACCCGCCTACTGCCGGGAAGCGGCCCGTCGCACCGGCGCGAAGGTGATGAAGGCCGCCCGCGTCCGTGACGCCGCCCAGGTCAACGACCTGCAGCGCTTCCACACCGACTATCACCTGCTCGACGCCTACTCCCCGCGCAGCCCGGGCGGCACCGGCGAAAGCTTCGACTGGGAACTGGCCCGGCTCCACCCGCGACGCCCTCCGGTGGTGCTTTCCGGCGGGTTGAACGCGGACAACGTGGGCGAGGCGATCGAGGTGGGGAGGCCGTTCGCGGTCGACGTGGCGAGCGGGACCGAGGCCCAGCCCGGCCGCAAGGACCCCGCGAAGCTCACCGCGTTCGTCCGCGCCGTCGCGGCGGCCGACGAGCGACTCGGGGCCGCCGTGCGCGAGGGGCCGGGCCCGGCCCGGACCGGAACGATGCCTTCATCATGAGCGCGCACGCGGTCGAGCACCGCTTCGGGCCCTACGGCGGGCGCTACGTGCCCGAGACGCTGATCCCCGCGCTCGACGAGCTCGAGCGCGAGTGGACGGAGGCCCGGGCCGACCCCGCCTTCACCGGCGAGCTCGCCCGGCTGCTGCGCGACTACGTCGGCCGGCCCACGCCGCTCTACCGCGCCGGGCGGCTGTCCGAGGCGGTCGGCGGCGAGGTATGGCTGAAGCGCGAGGACCTCACGCACACCGGCTCGCACAAGATCAACAACGCGATCGGCCAGGGCCTGCTCGCGAAGCGGATGGGCAAGCCGCGTGTGATCGCGGAGACCGGCGCCGGCCAGCACGGGGTGGCCTCCGCCACGGCGTGCGCGCTGCTCGGGCTCGAGTGCATCGTCTACATGGGCACCGAGGACATGCGCCGTCAGCGACCGAACGTGGAGCGGATGCGGCTGCTGGGAGCCGAGGTGAGGGGCGTCGAGGCCGGGGCTCGGACGCTCAAGGAGGCGGTCTCCGCGGCGATCCGGGACTGGGTCACGAACGTCGAGTCGACGCACTACGTCATCGGCTCCTGCGTGGGACCGGCCCCGTACCCGTCGCTGGTGCGCGACCTGCAGCGGACCATCGGCGACGAGGCTCGCTCGCAGCTCCTCGAGGCCGCCGGCCGGCTTCCGGACCGCGTGCTGGCGTGCGTGGGCGGCGGGTCGAACGCGATCGGCACCTTCGCCGGCTTCGTCGACGACGCCTCGGTCGAGCTGATCGGGGTGGAGGCGGCGGGCGAGGGGCTCCACACGCGACGCCACTCGGCGCCGCTGACCACGGGAGCGCGCGGGGTGCTCCACGGGGCGATGTCCGCGGTGCTTCAGGACGAGGAGGGCCAGATCCTCGAGGCGCACTCGGTGTCGGCCGGGCTCGACTACCCGGGCGTGGGGCCCGAGCATGCGTTCCTGCGCGACAGCGGGCGGGTCCGCTACGTGGCGGTGAGCGACGACGATGCGCTGGCAGCGTTCCGGCGCGTGAGCGTGCTGGAGGGAATCCTGCCGGCGCTGGAGCCGTCCCATGCGCTGGCGTGGCTGATGGCGAACCCTGGTCCGGGGGTGCACCTGGTGACGCTTTCCGGGCGCGGGGACAAGGACCTGGCCGAGGTGCTGGCGCTGCTGGAGGCCGCGGGCGCGTGAGCGTTGCCGCCACCGGTGTAGATCGCATCGCCGCTGCCTTCGCCTCGCACGGCAAGCGGGCGGCTCTCATGCCCTACCTGATGGGGGGCCATCCCGGTCACGATGCGTCCATCGAGGCCGGGCTCGCAGCGATCGACGCGGGGGCCGACCTGATCGAGCTCGGCATCCCGTTCTCGGACCCGCTCGCCGACGGGCCGGTCATCCACGCCGCCGCTACCGAGGCGCTCGAGCGGGGCGCCACTCCGCACGGCGTGCTGCGGGTGTGCGAGCGGCTCGCCGAGCGCGTGCCGGTGATCCTGCTGGTGTACGTGAACGTCGTGATGTCGGCGGGCGCCGAGGCGTTCGCGCTGCGCGCCGCGGCCGCCGGCGCGTCGGGGCTGATCGTGCCCGACCTCCCGCATGACGAGGCCGCCGAGGTGCGCGCCGCCTGTGACGCCGAGGGGCTTGCCCTGGTGCCGCTGGTTGCGCCCACGACCACGCCGGAGCGGATCGCAGCGATCGGCGCGGACGCGCGCGGCTTCGTCTACACGGTCTCGCTCAGGGGAACGACCGGCGAGCGCGACGAGTTGGCGCCCGGCCTGGCGGAGACGGTGGCCGGAGTGCGCGGCGCCACGGACGTGCCCGTGGCGGTGGGTTTCGGGATCGCGACCGCAGCGCACGCAAGCGCCGTGGCGGAGATCGCCGACGGCGTCATCGTGGGAAGCCGCGTGGTGCGCGCCTCCGCCGAAGGCGGGCCCACCGCGGTGGGCGCGCTGGTGGCAGAGCTGGCCGAAGCGCTGCGCTGAGGCGCGGCGGACCCGCGTCGCCCGCCCCAGCGCCGGGCCGGACTATCGTGATCAGGGAGGATTGTGGAACAATTCCTCACACGTTCCCGATGTCCCGCGCTCGCACCCAGATCCTCCTTGCCGCCGTCCTCTTCGGCACCACCGGCACCGCGCAGGCCGTCGGGCCCGACCTCGACCCGCTCGCCGTCGGCGCCTCACGCATCGCGGTCGGCGGCGCGCTGCTCGGGCTCTTCGCCCTCGCCGCCGCGGCGGCGGGGCGCGTCCGCCTGAGGACCGCCGCCGGGCCCCGCGCCGTCCTCCTCGCCGGCGCCTGCGTCGCCCTATACCCG
>JBKGUS010000072.1:0-23662 GCA_046462295.1 Thermoleophilaceae bacterium
TGGAACGCGCGGGCGCTGTCGGGGGTGTCCCGCGGCGGGTCGACTGCCACCGCCAGCGCGGGCACGTCGTGGCCGAGCAGGTCGAGCGCGCCCCGGATCGTCTGGGCCTGTGCGGGGCAGGTGTCCTCGCAGGTCGTGTAGAGGAACGTGACGATCACCGGCTGGCCGCGGAAGTCGCGCATGGAGATCCGTTCCCCGTCCTGGTTCGTGAGCGAGAAGTCGGGCGCACGCAGGCCGTCGGGCATCACGGCGCCTTCGAAGCGGCTTGATCCGGAGGCGACGCCGTCGCCGTCGTCCTCGTCGGGCGCGGCCAGCACTACGAGGCCGAGCGAAAAGACAGCAACGAGGAACAGGGCGATCAGAACGCGGCCGTTCATCCGCCCTTCAGGCTAGGGGCTCCATACGAAAGTCAACCTATGGTTGACCAACGTGTTGAGCCTCCTCAGGCGCGGCCCGGACCACCCCATATTGCCCGTCGTTCGCTGGACCCGCCTACGGCTCTACGAGTCCCCGCCGAATCGCGTACCGCACCAGCTCCACCCGATCCCGCATCCCGAGCTTGGACAGCACGTTCGCCCGGTGCGACTCCACCGTCTTCTCCGACAGCCTCAGCGTCTCAGCGATCTGCCGGTTCGTGAACGCCTCCGCGATCAGCTTCACCACCTCGAGCTCGCGCGGCGTCAGCGGGTCGTCCGGCTCGGGGCTTCCCTTCTCGAGCCATTCGTCCATCAGCGCGCGCTGGGCGTCGTCCGACAGGAACGTCCGCCCGGCGGCCACCGTGCGCACCGCGCCGATCAGGTCCGTGTCCGCCGCCCGCTTCAGCACGTAGCCGGCAGCTCCCGCCTCCAGCCCCTCCAGGAAGTAGCGCTCGTCGTCGTGCATCGAGAGCAGAACCACGCGCGTGTCGGGCACGTGCGCACGGATCTCCCGGGCGGCTTGCAGGCCGGTCATCCGGGGCATCGACACGTCAAGCACCGCTACATCGGGCCGGTGCGCCTGGGTCGACTCGAGCGCCGCCACGCCGTCGTCCGCCTCCGCGATCACCTTCATGTCGGTCTGCCGGTCGATCAGCATCCGCAGCCCGGAGCGGACGATGCCGTGGTCGTCCGCGATGAGGACGTCGATCACGAGCCCACCCGGAGCGTCACACTGGTGCCGCCTCCCGGAGCCGAGCGGACGTCCAGCTCACCGCCCACCAGCCTGGCGCGCTCGGCCATTCCTCCGAGGCCCAGGCCGGCGCCCGGACCCTCGGACCCGGCGCGCGGGATCGCGCCCGGATCGAAGCCTGCCCCGTCGTCGCGCACGCGCAGCTCCCCGCGGCCGTCTTCCTCGCCCAGCTCGACCTCGACCACGGTGGCGCCCGCGTGACGGGCCACGTTGGCAAGCGCTTCCTGCGCCACCCGGAAGATCGCGGTCTGCATCACCTCGGGCAGCTCGTTCGGGTCGCCGTCGGTGCTCATCCGGACCTCGATGCCCGTGCGCGCGGAGAAGCGCTTCAGCTGCGCCTCCACCGCGGGAACGAGCCCGTGGTCGTCGAGCGCGGATGGGCGGAGCTGCCGCGCCAGCGTGAGCAGCTCCTCCATCGCCTGGTTCACGAGGCGCTTGAGCTCGGCGACCTCGTCGGCGCGCTCGGGCGGCGTTTCCTGAGCCAGCGCCTCGAGGCGCAGCAGGATCGCCGTCAACGCCTGGTTGACCTCGTCGTGCAGATCGCGCGCGAGCCGGCGGCGCTCCTCCTCCTGCGCCCGCATCGCGAGCTGCCCGGAGCGCCGGCGCTCCTCCTCGATGCGGTCGAGCAGGCGGGTGAAGGATCCCGAGAGGCGGTTGATCTCCGCCACCGGGTCGCTGTGGCCGAACCCTAGCGTGGCGGGCTCCGACGGATCGATCGCCTCGATTCGCTTGATCAGGCTCTCGAGCGGCCGGAAGCGGCGCTGGAGCATCCACAGGTTCACGCACAACGACAGCACGATCGACAGCGCGAGGATGAGGAACTGCCAGCGCTGGTCGCGCACCGTGAGGTCGAGGCCCGCCGCGAGGCTCGCCGCGAAGAGGGTGAGCGCGACCAGCACGACGTTCGCCGCAACGATCTGGCCTATGAGGGAGTCGTCGCGGCGCGTCATCCGGGGTCGCTGAATTGATCGGATTCCGCCCATGAGGGTCAAATGGGGTCTTCACCCCATATCGGCAGAAGCCGAGAAAGCCGAAACTCTTGGCGAGGCTTCAAACAGGCAGGTGGATCTGCCGCCGGGGCTTCCGCAAAAATCTAGGTCTGGGTCTTCCGCCGGGGCGCTCCAAGGGGCGCCCCGGTCTCGTTCAGCGTGGAGCTATCCTTTCTGAAGTAATGGCTTCAGGCGCAGACCTCATCCGCAACATCAAGCAGCAGATCGAGGAGATCGATCCCAAGGACGTCCAAGAGCTGCGGCAAACCGGGAACGGGGCCGTCATCGTCGACGTGCGCGAGCAGCACGAGTTCGAGGAGTCCCACCTGCCGGGCGCCGTCCACGTGCCGCGCGGACATCTCGAGTCGAGGGTCGAGGGCCTCGTGCCGGACCGCTCCGGCCGCGTGATCCTCTACTGCGCCTCGGGCAACCGCTCGGCGCTCGCCGCGCACACCATGAACGAGCTGCTCGGCTACGAGGACGTCGCCTCCATGCGGGGCGGCATCACGCTCTGGAAGGACCGTGGCTACGAGGTCGAGGTCCCGCGCGCGCTGACCCCCGAGCAGCGCGAGCGCTACTCGCGTCACCTGCTGATCCCCGAGATCGGCCTCGAGGGCCAGATGAAGCTGCTCGACGCCAAGGTGCTCCTGCTCGGCGCCGGCGGCCTCGGCTCGCCCGCCGCGCTGTACCTCGCGGCCGCCGGGGTGGGCACGCTCGGCATCGTCGACAACGATGTCGTGGATCTCTCCAACCTGCAGCGCCAGGTGGCCCACTCGCACGACCGCATCGGCGTGCCGAAGGTCGACTCCGCCGAGACCTCGATCCACGAGATCAACCCGGACATCAACGTCGAGAAGCACGCCGTCCGGCTGGGCGCCGACAACATCATGGAGATCATCGAGGGCTACGACGTGATCCTCGACGGCCTCGACAACTTCCCCACGCGGTATCTCCTGAACGACGCCAGCGTGCGCCTGCAGATCCCGGTCGTCTCGGCCTCGATCCTCGGCTTCGAGGGGCAGCTGTCTGTCTTCCACCCCTACGAGGGGCCGTGCTACCGCTGCCTCTACCCGACGCCGCCGCCGGCCGAGCTGGCGCCCTCGTGCGGCGCCGCCGGCGTGCTCGGCGTGCTGCCGGGCGTGATGGGGCTGCTGCAGTCGGTCGAGGTGATCAAGCTGGTCACGGGCGCCGGCGACACGATGGCCGGTCGCCTGCTCCTCTACGACGCGCTCGGCACGACCTTCACCGAGCTCAAGGTCCGGCGCGACCCCGACTGCCCGATCTGCTCGCGCGACCCGGACTCGATCTCCGATGATGAGATGGGCGTCTTCCCGGACTACGAGGCCTTTTGCGCCGGCGCCGGATAGCCTGCCGCAGCGCAGATGAGCGTCATCAAGATTCCACCCGTGCTCCGCTCGTCCGTAGGCGGGGCCAAGGAGGTCGAGGGCTCGGGCGGCGACGTCGGCGAGGTGCTGCGCTCGCTCGCGGAGCAGCACCCGGCCACCGAGTCGCAGCTGTTCTCCGAGGACGGTGGCCTGAACCGCTACGTGAACGTCTACCTGAACGACGAGGACGTGCGCGTGCTCGACGGTCTCGACACGAGCGTGGCCGAGGGCGACACGATCGTGATCCTGCCGGCGATGGCCGGCGGCTCGCGCTGATCGTCCAGCGGCCCGGCCGGACGACGAGCCGGCGTGGTCGCGGCTCTGGGAGGAGTCGGCGCGCGCGGCGTTCGCGCCGGTGCTGCCGCCGAGGCATGGGTTCCCGGACCCGCAGCGGGAGCGCTGGCACGAGCGGCTGGCCAATCCGAACGCCTTCTACGAGGCCCATGGGTTCACCCGCGACGGCGCCGAGCGCACCGAGGCGGCCTGGGCTCACCTCCCCGAGGTCGGTTATCGCCGCCCGCTGCCCTAGCCTCACGGCTGTGCGCATCGACAACGTTCACGAGGTCGAGCCGTTCACCACCCTCGACGGCTCGGAGATCCGCGAGATCGCCGGCAGGGCGGTCGGCACGACGCTCAACCAGAGCCTCGCCGAGGCGACCGTGCCGCCGGGCGGCGCGACCGTGGAGCACTTCCACCGCGAGACCGAGGAGATCTACTTCTTCACGCACGGCCGCGGCCGCATGCGGCTCGCCACCGACGAGCGCGAGATCCGGGCGGGCGACGCCGTGGTCATAGCCCCGGGCATCCGCCACAAGGTCTGGGCCACGGGGGACGAGCCGCTGCGCTTCCTATGTTGCTGCTCCCCGGCCTACTCCCACGAGGACACCGTCCTCACGGAGTAGGCCGCGCGGCCCGTCCGGGGGCCGGCGCCCGCAGGGCCTGCACGCCCTCCTCGACCGGGTTGACCGTCCAGTCCGGGTGGCCGGGCATCGGCGGCGTCTCCGTCCCGTACACCCAGTCCTCCAGGAAGGGGCGCAGGTCGCGGCGCGCCACCCGCGAGGCGAGCTCGATGAAGTCGGCGGTGCTGGCCGACTCGTCGTCGTAGCGATCGGCCCACTCGCGCTCCAGCCGCTCGAACGTGATAGCGGCCCGTCGCGGCAGCGCGGTGTCCATGATCCACTCCTTCGGTCGAGGCTGCGCGACACCCTAGCGCCGAAACGCCGGCTCATCCTCGTGCTCGCGGAAGAAGCGCACCAGCGCGGGCGCGTACTCCGCGAAGCGCGGCACCCGCAGGCCGGCGGCGCCGCCAAGGACGTCCGAGGCGCGGCGCACGTCGAAGCGGACGGGGTGGTTCAGGTAGCGGATCGACTCGCGCGGCGCGCCGCCGAACGCCTCGCGCACGGCCGGCACGTGCAGGGCTGCCTCGACCATCCGCGACGGAAGGCGGTAGCTCGGGCCGCGCCCGGCGTAGGCCTCGGCGAGGATTCGCAGCAGCTCCGCCGCCGTGACGGGCTCGGGGTCGACCATGTGGAGGGTCTGGCCGACGGCGGCGGGCTCGCGCGCGCCGGCGAGCATCCCGTCGAGCACGAAGTCCACCGGCACCACGTTGAACGGCGCGTTCGAGCGGCCCAGCTGCGGGATGGGCTGGCCGCGCCGCTCGCACCAGGAGATCACTCGCAGGAGGAAGTAGGGGCCGTCGAACTTCTGCGTCTCGCCGGTGCGCGAGTCGCCGACCACGATGGCGGGCCGGTAGATCGTGGTGGGCACCCGGTCGAGCTCCTGGCGCACCCACACCTCGGCCTGGAACTTCGTCGACTCGTAGTGGTTCTTGAAGTCCTGCCCGAGCGTCAGCTCGTGCTCGTAGACGACCCCGCGGCGCAGCCCGGCCACGTACGCGGTGCTGACGTAGTTGAGCCGCTCTAGCCGCTCGCAGGCGCGGCACAGCTCGAGCACGTTGCCGGTGCCGTCCACGTTGACGCGCTGGGCGAGCTCGAGCGGCACGCTCAGGTCGTAGACGGCGGCGAGGTGGAAGACGTGACGGACCTCGGCCGCGAGGCGCTCCCAGTCGGCGGCGGCCAGTCCGAGTCTCCTTTGCGCGATGTCGCCCTCGACGACTTCCACCCGGCCGCCCGAGGCCTCGCGCGCGGCGGCCGCCATGCGAGGCTCCACGAGCGCGGTCACGCGTGCGCCGGCCTCCACCAGGCGGTCGGCGAGGCGGCGGCCGATGAAGCCGGGATACCCGGTCAGGAGCACGTTCCCCTCCAGCACGGCGCGGCACCGTACTACACTTTCTGAAGTGTTCGAGCCCGGACTCGACACCCGGCCTTGCGGGGGCAAGTACGGCGACATCGTCCAGGCCATCGGCAATACGCCGCTGGTCGAGCTGCGCCGTCTCAGCCCCAAGCCCGGGGTGCGCATCTACGCCAAGCTCGAGAGCTACAACCCGACCGGGTCGGTCAAGGACCGGGTCGCGCGGTCGCTGATCGAGCGGGCCGAGGAGGACGGGCTGATCGCGCCCGGCCAGACGATCCTCGAGCCCACGTCGGGCAACACCGGCATCTCGCTGGCGATGATCTGCTCGCGCAAGGGCTATCCGCTGAAGGTCGTGATGCCGGACAACGTGACCGCGGAGCGAACCCAGCTGCTGCGCATGTACGGCGCAGAGATCGAGTACTCACCCGGCGAGCAGGGCTCGAACGGCGCGGTCGCGCGGGCGCTCGAGATGGCGGAGGCCGACTCCTCGTACTACATGCCCTACCAGTACGGAAACCAGGCCAACCCGGACGCCCACTACCACGGCACCGCCGTCGAGATCCTCGAGGAGCTGGACGAGGTGGCCGCCTTCGTGGGCGGCCTCGGCACGGGCGGGACGCTGATGGGGAACGCCCGGCGGCTCAAGGAGGAGGACGACGAGACGCTCGTCGTGGCCGCCGAGCCGCTCCAGGGCGAGCTGGTGCAGGGGCTGCGTTCCCTGGAGGACGGCTACATCCCGCCGATCATCGACCTGTCACTGCTCGACCGGAAGATCTTCGTCTCGAACCGCGACTCGGTGGTGTGGACCAAGAAGCTGCTCGACGAGGAGGGGATGTTCCTCGGCGTGTCGAGCGGGGCGATCGCCTCGATCGCCGTGCGGGTGGCGGACGAGCTCGACGACGGCAACGTCGTCTTCGTCGCGCCCGACGACGGGTGGAAGTACCTCAGCTCGGGCGTCTACGCGAAGTCGGTCGAGCAGCTCGAGGCCGAGGGCGTCCTCGAGACCGGCTCGTTCTGGTAGGCCGCTACGGGACCGGCTTCGCCCGCGGGCGGTCCTCGTCGAGGTCGTCCTCGTCGTAGTCGTTTACGCCCTGCAGAGTCTCCTTGAACTCACGCACCCCGCGGCCCACCGAGCGGGCCGCGTCGGGCAGCTTCTTCGGACCGAGCACGATCAGCGCTATGCCGAGGATCACCAATAGCTCGAGTGGGCCCGGTGTCGAGATGAACGCGAGCATCATTGTTCAGGCTAGCGCTCGGGTCAGGCGGGCGCCAGCAGGTCGTCGCCGGCGGCTTGCCGCAGGGCGACGGCGTGCTGGGCGCCCGAGGCCATGATCGACCCGAGCGGCAGGAGCAGGCGGGTGCTCCGGAGGATGGGAAGGACCTCCTCGTAGGCGTCGACGGCCTCGGCTTCGAGGTCCGCCGCGAAGCGGGCGAAGGCCGGGCGGCTCGCGAAGGCCGTGCCCACCTGGGGCGGGGGCACCGTGGCGCGCGGCGAGCGGCGGCCGCGGGCGCGAAGCGCCATCTCGAGGCCGCGGACGTGCTCGCGCTCGTGCTCGAGGAGGGTCCCGCCGAGGCCCGGCTCGATGGAGTCCCGTTCGAGCGCGGCCTCGTAGAGGGACTGGAGCCGCTGCTCGAGGGCGAGCAACCGCTCGAGGTGATCGACGTCGGAGGTCTGGGCGACGGCCGCAGCCGGGCGGGCGACGGCGAGGGCCGCTCCGGCGGCGAGGCTGGCGCCTGTGGCGAGCACGTGGCGGCGGCTGGCGCGTGCGGGTTCGGCGAGCCGCTTCTCGGAGCGTGCGCGTTCGGCGATCGCCTCGCGTCCGCTGCCCGGCACGAGCGCTTCGCCCCTCACAGCGTGCCGGTTACGAACGGGTGCTGTGCCGCCGGCGCGCCGCTCATGGCGTGCACCACCGCGAGGTCCTCGGCCTCCTCCGCGGCGATCTCCGCCACCGCCCGGCGCTGCTCCTCCTCCGGGAGCGTCTGCAGCGCGTCCAGGTGGGCGCGCACCAGATGCTCCTCCAGGTCGGCCGCGAACCTGAGCGCCTCGTCCTCGTCGCGCATCAGGGGGAACTGCGATGCGTACTCCTCCGGCGGGCGGCCCTCCGGCGGCTCGCCGCCCAGCTCGCGGATCAGCGCCGAGATCCGCTCGGCGTGGCGCTGCTCGCGCGCCTGGATCGTGCGCGCATAGGCGCGGGCCTCGCCCTCGAGCCGCTCCCCGATCGCCGTCCACGCAGCCGCCGCGGCGTGCTCGAGCGCCGCGACCGAGCTCAGCATCGCCGCGCCGGAGCCGGCCTCGGGGCCCGTCGTGGGGGGCGGGTCGCCTCCTCCGCAGGAGGCGAGCGTGACCGCGGCGGCGCCACCGAGCGCCGCGCGCCTTGTAAGCCGGACGGGCACCCGCCGCACACTAGTGCCGCCGCATCCTGCCCGCCCGGAGCGCGGCCCGGCGGGCACTAGCCTTCCTCGAATGAGGATCTCTCGCGCGCACTGGGACGAGCTCGTCGCGCACGCGCGCGAGGAGTCGCCCAACGAGTGCTGCGGCTACATGCGCCTCGACGACGGCAGGGTGGAGGAGGTCTTCCGCGCGGTCAACGAGCGCGCGTCCCCCTACGGGTACGAGCTCGACCACCGCAGTCTCTTCGCCGCGAACGAGCTCGACGACGAGGGGCACGGCGTGGCGATCTACCACTCGCACCCGCGGAGCGCGGCCGAGCCGTCGCAGACCGACATCAACCTGGCCCACTACCCGGACTGGACCTACTGGATCGTCTCGCTCGACGGCGAGCCGAGCGTGCGCGCCTGGCGCATCGCGAACGGCGCGGTGGAGGAGGAACCGGTTGACGTCGACTGAGCTCGTCTGCCCGGCATGCGGGCTCGAGCACGGGCCCGGCGAGCGGTCGTTCTGCTCCCGCTGCGGGATGCCGCTCGTGCAGCCCGGCGGCGGGGCGCTCGACGAGCCGCTCAGCGAGGCCCACGGCCGCGCCCGCAAGATCGACCCGCGCTACACCGAGGGCAGGCTGGTGCGCGTGGCGGGCGGCCGCAACCAGGCCGAGGCCGAGCTGATCCAGGGCATGCTGCTCGAGGAAGGGATCCCGAGCATGCTGCGCCGCACCGCCGGGTTCGACGTGCCCGACTTCCTCGCCGCAGGGCCGCGCGACGTGCTCGTGCCCGAGGCGGGCAGCGAGGCCGCACGCGAGCTGCTCCAGGAGGCCGACCTCGCTCCACAGGCGGGGGGCGCCGGCAGCCCGAGCCTGATGACGCTGATAGCGGTGATCGGGATCGGCGGAGCGGCGGTGGCGCTGCTCGCCTGGGTGCTGCAGGGCGGCGGCTAGCGGTCGCCCCGCAGCGAGGCGCGTGCGGCCGTCTCGCGGCCGCGACGCTCAGCCGACCGTCTCATCCGCGGCGCGCACGTGCTCGATCTCCGCGGTGTGCTCCTCCACCGCCTCCGGGCGCCCGTGGTACTGGGCGGGCGTGCTCTGGAACAGGGCGATGCGCCACTCCTCACCGCTGCGCTCGGCCAGCGCGCGCGGCGGCGTGTGGCTCGTCGGCGATGCCCGGTATGCAGGCACGTCGCGGTAGGCTTCGGCGCCCCATGGACTTCGCCCCGTCAGAGCGCGTCGCCGCCCTCCTCGACAACGTCCGCGAGTTCATGGAGGAGCACGTCGACCCCGTCGAGCGCGAGGCGGTGGAGGCGCTCGACCGCGAGGTCGCCCCCGGCGTTCCCTACCCCGCCATCCTCGTCGAGCTGCGCGAGCGCGCGCGGGGCGAGGGGCTCTGGAACCTGTTCCTTCCGGACGAGCGCTTCGGTCCCGGGCTCACCAACTGGGAGTACGGGATGCTCTGCGAGCTGATGGGCCGCAGCGCGGTGGCGCCGATGGTCTTCAACTGCGCGGCGCCTGACACCGGCAACACGGAGATCCTCGCCGAGCACGGCACCGAGGCGCAGCGCGAGCGCTGGCTCCAGCCGCTCCTCGACGGCGTAATCCGCTCCTGCTTCTCGATGACCGAGCCGGAGACGAGCGGCTCGGACCCGACCGGTCTCGCCGCACGCGCCGAGCTCGAGGGCGACGAATGGATCATCAACGGCCACAAGTGGTTCACCTCGGGCTACAACGGAGCCGCGGTGGCGATCGCCATGGTGGTCACCGACCCCGACGCCCCGCCGCATAAGCGCGCGAGCATGATCCTCGTGCCGGTCGATGCCCCCGGCTTCACCGGCGTCCGTCCGGTGCCGGTGATGGGCCACGACGAAGGCCCGGGCCACTGGGAGGTTCTCTACGAGGACTGCCGCGTGCCCGCCGACAGCCTGCTCGGCGAGCGCGGCGCCGGGTTCGCGATCGCGCAGGACCGGCTCGGCCCGGGGCGCATCCACCACTGCATGCGGGCGATCGGCTCGGCCGAGCGCGCCTTCGAGCTGATGTGCAAGCGCGCACACGACCGCACTTCCTTCGGTGGGCCGCTTGCGGAGAAGCAGTTCGTGCAGGACTTCATCGCCAAGTCGCGCATGGAGATCGACTCGGCGCGCCTGATGGTCCTGCACGCGGCCTGGAAGATGGACACGGAGGGCAAGCGCGCGGCGCGCCAGGACATCTCGATGATCAAGGTGATCGCCGCGCAGATGCACCAGCGCGTGCTCGACCGCGCGATGCAGGTGCACGGCGCGCTCGGGATGTCGGACGACACACCGCTCGCGGCGATGTGGCGCCAGGGGCGCTGGCTGCGCGTGGCCGACGGACCCGACGAGGTCCACAAGATGGTGATCGCGCTGCGGGAGCTGAACCGCTTCAAGCCGCGTGAACCCGTGGGCCTGGCGCAAGCGACCGGCTCGGCCGGGCGCGCAGCGATTCCGTGAAGCTCAGCCACGAGCAGGAGGTCTTCGTCGAGGCGATCCGCGACTTCGCGGCCCGCGAGCGCTTCGACACCCCCGAGCACGACGGCCACTCGCCCGAGGTGGCAGCCCGCATGGGCGAGCTGGGCTGGTACGGGCTGCAGATTGCCGAGGAGTACGGCGGCTCGGGCGGCAGCTTCGTCGACGCCACGCTCTTCCTCGAGGAGGTGGCCCGCGGGCGGATCCCGGTGAGCGCGTACGGCGTCACGCTGATCGTGGTGGGCGCCCTGAACCGCTTCGGAACCGAGGAGCAGAAGCGCGAGCTGTTCGGGCACGTCGTGAAGGGCGGCACGCTGGCGATCGCCATGTCCGAGCCGGAGGCGGGCTCGGACGTGGCAAACCTGAAGACGAAGGCGCGCCGCGAGAACGGCGGCTACGTGCTCGACGGGGCGAAGATGTGGTGCTCCTACGCGCATCGCGCGAGCCACACGCTGATCGTCTGCCGCACGGGCGACGGCGACCGCCACGAGGGCATGTCGATGATCCTGGTGCCGCGCGACGCCGAGGGCTTCACGATCACCCCGATCCCGACGCTCGGGGGAGAGGAGACGAACGAGCTCCACCTCGACGGCGTGCGCGTGCCGGAGGAGGCGCTGCTCGGGACCGAGGGCGGCGGCTGGACGCAGCTGATGGCCGGGCTCAACTACGAGCGCACGATTCTGGCCGCGAGTGCGCTGGGCCTGGCGCAGCGCGCCTTCGATGACGCGCTCGCCTACTCCAAGGAACGGCGCCAGTTCGGGCGGCCGATCGGCAGCTTCCAGGCGATCTCGCACAAGTTCGCCGAGCTGGCCACGGAGATCACGCAGGTACGCCTGCTGGTCCGCTGGGTCGCGTCCCTGACCGACGAGGACCCGAACCGGATGCTGCCCCGGGAGGCGTCGATGGCGAAGCTGGCGGCGACCGAGCTGGCGAAGCGCTGTGCCCTCGAGGGCGTGCAGATCATGGGCGGGTACGGCTACGCGACCGAGTACCCGATGGAGCGCTACCTGCGCTCGGCCGTCGTCGGGACGATCTACGGCGGCACGTCGGAGATCCAGAAGAACATCATCGCGAAGACGCTCGGGCTCTGAGCGGGCGCCGGTGCGCCCGACTCAGGACGCGCTGAGCGAGTCGAGCAGGTAGCGCCAGTCGCGCTCGACGCCGGCCAGCTCGCGTCCGAACGCGTCCACCAGCACGGAGCGGGCCCCGCGGTCGAGCGGGCCCGTGGCGAGGGCCGCGGCCACGCGGGCGCCGCGCTCGCGCTCCAGGAGATCGAACATGGTGCCGCCGAGGAGCATCGCGTCCCGGACGTCGGGCGGGAAGGAGGGCCGGCCGCCCTCGCGCAGGCGGCGCACGATCGCCGGGCGCAGGTGGGGCACCTGTCCCGCCAGCCAGCACGCCGCGCCCTCGCACAGCCAGGCCCAGCGCACGTAGCTGCGGAAGGCGCCGGGGGAGAAGGGGGGTGGCAGGCCGGGGTTGTTGGCTCCCACCACCAGGTGGGAGTACTCGTGCTCGGGCGAGAGCAGCAGCGCCTTGCGCGAGCCCGGCACGCCGGATGCGCGCCGCTCGAGCGCCGGGGGCGAGAGCACGTGGATCTCGTGCTCGCCGAACCAGCCGGCGAAGTAGCGCCGGCTCGCAGGGGCGGCCCGCAGCCGCGCCAGCGGCAGCCAGGGATGGGCGAGCGCGAGCGCCCAGGGGCGCGGGTGGAGGACCACCGCGACCTCGCTCGGGGTGCGCTCGAACAGCCCGTCCAGCTCCTCGCGCAGGACCTCGAGCGCGGCGAGCACGCCCGCCGCCTCCTCGTTCTGCGAGGAGTCATGGCGTGCGGAGAACGAGAGCGAGTAGGACTCGACCCACGGCACGGCGGGAACTCTGGCACGGGAACCTCTGGCCCGCGGCAGGCGTAGAGGAGGCATGAGAGCCGCGGCTGCGCTCATCCTGATCGTCGCCGCCGGCGTGGCGCTGGCGACGGCGGGCGGGGCCACCGATCTGCGGGCCGTCCATGCTCCCGCGGGCGGGATCGAGGCACCGAACGGGGCGCTCCTCGCCGCGGCGGAGTTCGACGGCCCGGCGCGGCTCCTGTGGGTTCGTCCGCGCACGCTTCGGCATGCGGTGCGGGTGCTCACGCTCGACGAGAAGTTCGTCGCGGACTTCGCCCTTTCGCCGGACGGCCGCCGCATGGCGGTCGGCGCCGAGATGCGCGGAAGGATCCAGCTAGTCGACCTCCAGCGCTGGCGCGGCCTCGGCGCAATCGAGCTACCCGGTGCGCGCCCGGCCGCGAGCGGAGGGGCATCGGGCCTCGTCTGGGCGAGTCCGCGGCGGCTTCTGGCGCTGTCGGGCCTCGCCTATGGTGCGCGTGCGACACCGGTCGTCGTCGATCCGGTGCGAAGGCGGGTGGTACACGAGGCCGACTGGCGGGGAGCGCCGCTCCAGCCACACGCGGCGGGCGAGCGGCTGGTCTTCCTGTCCGCCCCGCAGGGGCGCTCCGCGCCGGGCCGTGCGCGGCTCGTCAGCTTCGACCCGGCCGGGCGTCTGCGCGAGCTGCTCCTCGAGCGAATCGGGGCGGGCACCTGGAGGTCGGGCGGTGGGCCGTGGCAGCACGTGGAGCCGGCGCTCGCCGTGAGCCGGAGCGGCAGGCGCGCCTACGTGGTGTCAGGTGATGTGCGCCTCGTCGCCGAGGTCGACCTGCGCAGATGGAGGGTCGCGTACCACGAGCTCGCGGAGCCGACTTCCGCGATGCGGCGGCTCCTCGCCCTCGTGGAGCCACCTGCTCACGCCAAGGAGCCCGTCGACTCCGAGGTGCGCCGCGCCGAGGTGCTCCCGAACGGCGCCATCGCCGTGACCGGTGAGGACACCCGGGCGACGGATCCGCCCCACGGCGCGCCGCCGATCCCCTTCGGCGTTTGGCTCATCGATCCGCGCACGTGGACCGTTCGCCTCGTGGATCGCGATGCCCAGGACTTCACGGTTGCCGGCGGCCGGCTCCTCGCCAGGCGCTGGTCGATGCCCGGCGGGCAGCGCCCCATCGGCCTGCGCGCCTACGACACCGCCGGCTCTCCGCGCTGGTCGCGTTTCGAGGGCGCCGACACGATCGTGCGCGGCGCGGCCGGGCGCCACGCGTATGTGGAGGTGAAGCGGGCCGGGCGGCGCCGCATCCACGTGCTCGAGCTGGACAGCGGGCGGACCGTGCGCGCGCTGCCGTGGCGCGAGCTGCGCGTGCTGGAGCGCTAGCACTGCGCGCCGTCAGGGGCCGGCTTCCCGCCGCCGCCCGCACCTTGCGCGACCGCCAGCGCCGCGCCCGCCAGCAGCAGGCCGAGCAGAGCGAACCTCCCCATCGCCCCAAAATACGGCCGGGGCGACGGGGAGGTCCTGGAATAGGAAGCGGCTCAGATCGAGCGCTGGTACGTGCGGAACGTTCGCGTGGCCATCACGCCCGCCGCCACGACGAACGCGATCAGGAGACCCGTCCGGGTCAGCACGAGGGACCAGTCGAGGTCCTCCATCGCAACGTTGCGGCCCGCCTCGATCGCCCAGTTCACGGGGTTGAAGTCCGCCACGACCTGCATCCACTCGGGCTGGAGGCTCTCCTGCATGAACGCCCCCGACAGGAACGTCAGCGGCAGCTGGAGGAACACCATCGTCGCGATCAGGCTCTCCTCCTTCAGGAAGACCAGCGCGAGCCCATTCGAGAGCGCGCCGAAGCCCGCCCCGAGCAGCGAGGAGATCACGATCAGTGCGATCACGCCGAGCACGCCGTTCGGGAAGCTGGCTCCCAGGATCAGCGCGAGCACGACGATGATCACCGACTGGACCAGGATCACGAGCGCGTTCTGCATCAGCGGTCCCGCCACCAGCGCGATCCGCTTCACGGGCGAGCTCAGGAAGCGGTCGAGGATGCCGCGGTCGTAGTCCTGGATCATCCCCATCCCGGTCCAGCCGGCCGAGAAGAACGCGGTCATCACGACCACGCCGGGCGCGAGGAACTCGATGTAGGAGTCGGACGCGAATCCCGGGATGTCAACCGTCCGCTCGAACAGCGCCCCGAACAGGAGCAGCCAGATCACGGGCTGCACGAGCGTCACGAAGATCCACGCAGGCTGGCGCGCGAGCGCCCGCATGTAGCGGATCATCATGTACGAGGAGTGCTGAACGGCGGTCATCGGTTGTCCTCCTTCTTCTCCGTCTCGGTCTGCGCCTCGGCCTCGCTGAACGTCCGGCCCGCATAGCGCAGGTACACGTCCTCGAGTGAGGGCCTGGCCACGGTCACCGCGGCGACCTCGATCCCGCCTGCCTCGAGTGCCTGTAGGACGGCGGGCACGGCCCGCGCGCCGTTGTCGGCACGGGCGTGCAGCAGCCGGCCATCGACCGTGGCCTCGCTGATGCCCGGCACCTGGTCGAGCGCCCGCTGCACGCGTCCGTTCGCCTGGGGCTCCCCGAGCTCCACGTGCACGGCGTCGCCGCGCAGCTCGCCCTTCAGCTCCTCCGGGGTGCCCTCGGCGACGATGCGTCCGCGATCGAGGATCACGAGCCGCGATGCCAGCTCGTCCGCCTCCTCCATGTAGTGCGTGGTCAGGAGCACGGTGAGCCCCTCATCGTTCGCGAGGCGGGAGATCTCCTGCCACATGCCGGCCCGCACCTCGGGATCGAGCCCGGTGGTGGGCTCGTCCATGAACAGCACCCGCGGCCGGTGGACCAGGGCGAGCGCGATGTCGAGCCGGCGCTGCATTCCGCCGGAATAGCCGCGCACGAGCCGGTCCCCGGCGTCGGAAAGCCCGAACCGGTCGAGCAGCTCGTCGATTCGCTGTTCGAGCTCGCGCCCGTGGAGCCCGTAGATCTGGCCCTGCAGGCGCACGTTCTCGCGGCCGGTGGCCTCCGGGTCGAGGCCGGACTTCTGCGCGACCACGCCGATCAGGTGCCGCACCCGCTCAGCGTCCTCGACGACGTTGTAGCCGCCGACCCGCGCCTCGCCCTCGTTCGCACGGCTCAGGGTGGTGAGGATCTTCACGGTGGTCGACTTGCCGGCGCCGTTCGGGCCGAGCAGCCCGAAGACGACGCCCTCGGGCACCGAGAGCGAAAGGCCGTCGAGCGCCCGGACCTCTTCGTATCTCTTGACGAGGCCCTTCGCCTCGATTGCGTTGGTCATTTGAGGTGTCCTCCGCTACAGTTCTTTCGACGACGGCGATTATTCTACGATCGAATCTTTCGAGTGTCAAAGGAACGTGAGCAGCTGATCTCTGAGGTCCGCGAGGCCTTTCGGTTGAACGGCCAGGCCAGCGATGCCATGGACCAGGCGGTCACCGAGTTTCTCGGAATTCATCGTACGGACACCCGACTCCTCGACGTGCTCCAGATGACGGGCCGAATGAGCGCCGGCGAGCTCGCCAAGGCGGGGCACCTGAGCCCGGGCGCGCTGACCGCCGCACTCGACCGGCTCGAGCGGGCGGGGTACGTCCGGCGAGTCCGCGACGAGAACGACCGGCGCCGCGTCCTCGTGGAGATCACCGACCGGTTGGAGGAGCTCACCTGGGAGCTGTACGGGCCCCTCGCGGCATCCGGCGACGCCGTGCTCCGCGACCTGACGGAGGAACACCTCACCATCATGCGCGACGTCATGCGCGAGGCGGCCGGCCTCCAGATGGAGCAGGCCGATCGCGTGCGGAAGCGGTCGGCGCGTCAGTCGTCGAGGACCAGGTAGGTCAACTCGGTCTCCCACTTGGTCCAGTCCTGCTCCATCGGCGGGCCGACCTTGTAGTGCTCGACGCAACCGGCCAGCGAGGAGCCGCGCTCGGAGGGGCGGCCGGTGACGATGCCGTGCTGCTCGGTCCAGCTCCTCAGCGCCGCCTGGGCGTCGACGAGGTCGGGGACGTCCTCGTGGCGGTAGGGGCCGGTGTGCACGAGGGTGGCGTAGCGGCCTTTCGGCAGGGTGTCGGCGCGGACGGTGTCGTCGGTCGGGGGGTCTGTGCCGGCTGCGACGGGCGCGGCGACCTCGATCTCGAGCGGCTCCCCGTTGTGGTCCACTTCGAGGTAACGGATGAAGGGCGGCCCAGAGGGCTCGATGCCGTGCCGGCCGAGCCAGGCGAACAGCTGCGGGAAAGTGTGGTCCACCACCGCTGGCAGTCCGTCCGTCACCTCACTGCGGATCGCGAGGTACGGCTGCTCGTCACGCTCCTGAATCTGCGGTTCGGTCATGTCGCCTTCGACGCGGCGGGACGCTCGAACTCATCGGACCGTCCCGCCCTCTGGGGTTATGTCCCCACTATCCGGGACAGTCGATTTAGGCGAGCACCGGAACAGCGTCCGAGGCGATCGCCTCGATCTCCTCGGAGGCGCGCTCGAACTCCTCGTCGGAGAGCACCGGCGTGCCCTCGAAGGGGAGGTCGCGGTAGAGCTCGATCCAGGAGCGGCAGCCGTGGTACTCGGGGCGCACCTTGACCGTGACCGGGCGCGGGATGCGGAAGGTGCGCAGGACGATCACGTGGAGGGGGTGGCGGCGCTTCCAGGCGAGCCGCTTCTCGGCGTAGTCGGTGGTCCAGATGTAGTAGGGCGACAACGCGTCGATGGCGCGCGGGTCGGTAATCAGGTAGCTCGCTGCCACCTCGGCCCAGGCGCGGATGCGCACGCGGTCGGGCTGGGGGATGCCGCCGTCCTGCACGAGCGCCCGCGCCGGGGGCTCGTTCTCGGGCCAGACCCCCTCCTCGAGCGCGCGCCCCAGCTCGGGCACGTGGGCGTCGCGGACGCAGTCGTTTCGCTGGTGATCGAACGTGGGGTAGAGGAAGAAGCGGTCGTGCTCGATCTCGAAATGCTTGTTCTCCTCACGGATTCCGCCCTTGCGGAGAGTGAGGAGCTGCTCGCCCTCGGCGAGCGCGCGCACGGTTACTGCCCATTCCTTGAATGCGACTGGCATAGACGAGGGAAACCTCCAAGATCCGCGCCGAGCTTTGCTTGCCACCGGGGCGGGAAGCGCGGGCGGCTCATTCTTACCAAACAGGTGCCTGGTTTCAAGCGAAATTTCGTGTCGAACCGCACTAGAGCGCGGAATACACGGCCGCGAAGTCCTTCTCGCCGAGACCGTCGCGGGCGGCCTTGGCGTAAAGGGTCTCGGCCAGCGCGCCGAGCCGCAGCTCGATGCCGAGCGCATGGGCCTCGGCGATGCAGTGCCGCACGTCCTTGAGCATGTGCTCGAGCTTGAAGAGGGGAGGCTCGAAGCGCTCCTCGAACATGGGCTCGCCCTTGAGGGTGACCATCGCGCTGGCGCCGGCGCTGCCGCTCGCCACCTCCAGGAAGGCGTGCCGGTCGAGGCCCACGGACTTGGCGGTGTGGACGCACTCGGCGAGCGCGGCGGCGTTGACCGCGCCCATCGTGTTGGTGAGGAGCTTGGCCATCTGGCCGTGCCCCACCGGCCCCACGTGGACGATCCGCTCGCCGAGGATGTCGAAGAGCGGTCTCGCCCTTTCGAAGTCCTCCGGCGAGCCCCCGGCCATGATCGTGAGCGTGCCGTCCTTGGCTTTGGGCTTGGAGCCGGACACCGGCGCCTCCACATAGGGGCGAGGCGCGAGGCGGTCGGCGATCGCCTTGGAGGAGCTGGGCGCGATGGTGGACATCTCGACCACGAGCGCGCCGTCGGGAAGCGCCGCGGCGGCGCCGTTCTCGCCGAAGAGGACCTCCTCCACCTGAGGGGCGTCGGGGACGATGCTGACGAAGGCGTCCGCCTCCGCTGCCGCCTCGGCGGGGGTGGCGGCCGCGCGGGCGGTTTCGTGCTCGGCGGCGAAGCGTTCGGCCTTCTCGCGGGTGCGGGTGTAGACGGCGACCTCGAGGCCGGCCCGGACCAGGTTGGCGGCCATCGGGGCGCCCATGATGCCCAGGCCGGCGAAGGCGACGCGGCGGGGGTTGTCCATGCCTGCACGCTAGCCGTTCGTCCTATGCCCTCACCCTGCGGCGGGGCCTTGACAAAATAGTTTGTCAATGCTGGAGTGTGGAGGGTGAGCACACTTGAGACAGAGGGCGCGCGCGAGCGGCTCGACGTGGACGTCATCGAGGACCCGGCCGCCGCGGCCGTGGCGCTCGATCCGATCCGCGCCCGGCTCCTCGCCGAGCTCGCCGCCCCGGCTTCCGCCGCGACGCTTGCCGAGCGGGTCGGGCTGTCGCGGCAGAAGGTCAACTACCACCTGCGGACGCTCGAGGGCCATGGCCTCGTCCGGGTGGCGGGCGAGCGTCGCTGGGGAGGGCTGACCGAGCGCCTTCTGGTCGCGACCGCCGCGTCGTACGTGGTTTCGCCGGGCGCGCTCGGCGAGGCCGCCGTGGACCCCGCGCGCGCCCAGGACCGCCTCTCGGCCCGCTTCCTGATCGCCCTGGCGGCCCGGATCGTGCGCGAGGTGGCGGGCTTGGCGCGCCGCGCGGACAGCACGGGCAAGCGACTGCCCGTGCTCGCCCTCGACACCGAGATCCGCTTCCGGAGCGCCACCGAGCGCGCCCGGTTCACGGACGAGCTGACCGGCGCGGTGACCGCGCTCGTCTCGCGCTACCACGACGCCGCCGCACCGCGTGGGCGCAGCCACCGGCTGCTCGTGGCGGCGCACCCCGTTCCTGAGACCCCCGACACAGAGGAGGACGCATGACCGCCCAGGACCAGAACGATGCCCGCGTAGTACGGGTGGAGGTCGAGGTTCCCGGCACGCCCGAGGAGGTGTGGGAGGCGATCGCGACCGGGCCGGGCCTCGAATGCTGGTTCGTGCCCGCCCAGGTGGAGGAGCGCGAGGGCGGGACGATCAAGACGGACCACGGCCCGTTCGGCGAGTCCACGGGCACGGTGACCGCGTGGGAGCCGCCGCACCGGTTCGCCTACGAGGAGCGGGCCTGGCATCCGGACCGGCCCGACCCGCCGCCCTGGGCGACCGAGATCCTCGTGGAGGCCCGCTCGGGCGGCACATGTGTCGTGCGCCTCGCGTCAGGGCTGTTCTCGAACGCGGCCGGCTGGGAGGACGAGATCGATCCCACCGAGGACGGCTGGCGCCACGGACTCGAGAACCTGCGCCTGTACATGACGCACTACCGCGGGCTGAGGTGCTCGTCGCTGTTCGTCCTGTCGGAGACCGACGCGTCTCGCGACTCGGCGTGGGAAGCCGTTGCCGGCGGCCTGGGGCTGCTCGACGCGAGCGAGGGCGAGCAGGTCGAGACCGGGGCCGGCGCGCCGAGGCTGCGCGGCGTGGTGGAAGGACCCGTCGAGGACAACAGCCTCGTCATGCGAGTCGAGGAGCCCGCGGCCGGGCTCATGGAGCTCTTCGCGTTCGACTTCAAAGGCCCGACGCTCGTCTTCGCGCGCGGTTACTTCTATGGCGACGACGGCCCGGAGGCGGTCGCCCACGAGGAGCCGCTGTGGCGCGAGTGGCTGGCGCAGAGGTTGCCGGGCGCGGACGCGTCCGCCGAGCATGTCGTGAGGGCGAGCGCGGACGCCTGATCAGGGCGGGCCGTGCCCGCCGCCGCCGGGCGTCTCGATGCGCAGGCGGTCGCCCGGCTTCAGCGCGCCCGACGCCTTCGCGGGCAGCTCCTGGCCGCTCAGCAGGTTGCGGCCGGGCGCGCCCGGTTCGCCGCCGTCCGCCCCCGGTGGGGCGTGACGGCGGCGCTCCGTGATCAGCGAGTAGCGCATGTCGGCGAGCGCCTCCAGCTCGCGAACGACGCCGTCGCCGCCGCGGCGGCGTCCGGCGCCGCCGGACCCGCGCCGCAGCGAGTACTCGACCGCCCGCAGCGGGAACTCGAGCTCGAGCGCCTCGATGGGCGTGTTGAGGGTGTTCGACATCGCGACGTGGACAGCGCTCGGGCCGTCCGCGTCGGGGCAGGCGCCCTGCCCGCCCCCGAGCGTCTCGTAGTAGGTGAAGTCGTCGCTGCCGAGCGTGAGGTTGTTCATCGTGCCCTGGCCGAGGGCGTGCCCGAAGGCGGCGAGCACGAGGTCGGCAACGCGCGAAGATGTCTCCACGTTGCCCGCCGCCACCGCGGCGGGAGCGCGCGCGTTGAGCAGTGAGCCCTCCGGTGCGATGACCGTGATCGGCCGGTAGGCGCCCTCGCAGGGAGGGACGTCCGGGTCGGTGAGGACGCGCACGGCGAAGTAGCAGGCGGAGAGGGTGACCGCGAGCGGGCAGTTGAGGTTGCTTTCGTGCTGCTCCGCCGACCCGCTGAAGTCGAGTGTGAGGCGGTCGCCCTCGACAGTTGCGCGGAGCCGGAGCCCGAGGTCGCCTTCGGCCGCCTCCAGCACGTCGCTCGCCTCGCGCACCCCGTCCTCCAGCTCGGCCACCTTCGCGCGGGTGCGGCGCTCCGCGTAGTCGAGCGTCTCCTCGAGGCCGTCGCGGTAGGTGTCCAGGCCGAAGCGCTCGATCAGCGCCTCCACCCGGTCGGCGCCCGCCCGTCCCGCGGCCAGCTGTGCGCGCAGGTCCGCCTCGCGCTGGCGCGGGTTGCGCATCCGGCCGGCGAGGTCTCGGAGGGTGGCGTCGTCGAGCCGGGTGGGCGGGATCACCACGCCCTCCTCCTCGAGCGACCGCGAGTGCGCCGGCATGCTGCCCGGCTCGTCCGCGCCGACGTCCGCGTGGTGCGCGCGGCTCGCCGCGAACCCGACCAGCTCGGACTGGTTGAAGAGCGGCGAGATCACGGTGATGTCCGGCAGGTGGGTGCCGCCGCGGTAGGGGTCGTTGAGGATCCAAGCGACGCCCGGCTCGTGGCGCTCGCCGAGCACGGCGGCCACGGCGGACGGCATCGCGCCCAGATGCACCGGGATGTGCTCGGCCTGCATCACCATCCGGCCCCGCTCGTCGAAGAGCGCGGTGGAGGCGTCGCGGCGCTCCTTGATGTTGGCCGAGTGGGCCGAGCGCACGAGCACCGCGCCCATCTCGTCGCAGGCCGCCCGAAGCGCGCCGAGCATCACCTGAAGGGCGACGGGGTCGAGCCGGCTCATCGCGCGAGCACCACCGCGTCGGCGTCGCCGCGGGCGTGCCAGCCGGGCGGCACCACGAGCGTGGCGCCCGGCAGCTCGAAGATGGCGGGCCCGTCGAGCTCCGCCTCGCCGGGGCCGAGGACGCGTGCCTCGACCTCATCCTCGCCGAAGCGGACGGCGCGGGCGCCTCGGTCCTCGGCCCGCGCCGGCTCGGACGGCGGCGGCTCGGCCCCGGGCAGGGCCGCCGCAACCCGCACGGTGACCAGCTCGAGATCGGCCTCGGGATCGGCGTAGCCATAGCGCTCCTCGTGCGCGCGATCGAAGGCGGCGCGAAGCTCGCCGGGAGCGGGCGAGAGGGAGCCGTCGACGGAGAGCTCGAAGGCCTGCCCGGCGTAGCGAAGATCGTAGGTCGCGCGGAGCTCGGGATCGGGGGCGTCACCCTCGTTGGCCGCCCGCCGATTGCCGAGCTCGCTTCGCGCTCGGTCGCCGAGCCGCTCCACCACCTCCGAAACCGCCTCGCGCGTCAGGTCGTCGCCACCGAGCAGGACGCTCTCCACCACGTCGCGGCGGCGCTCCGAGACCACCAGGCCCAGCGCCGACAGCACGCCCGACGCGATCGGGGCGATCACCCGCTTCATCCCCAGCTCGTCCGCGATCTGGGCGGCGTGCAGCGGGCCCGCTCCGCCGAAGGCCACCAGGGCCATCTCGCGCGGGTCGATCCCGCGCTCCACGGTCACCACCCGCACGGCCTGTGCCATCTCCGTGCTCGCAACCCTCGCCATGCCGGCCGCCGCCTCCTGCAGCGTGAGTCCCAGCTCACTCGCGAGAGCCTCCACCGCGCGCTCCGCGGCCCCCCGGTCGAGGCGGACGCCGCCGGCGAGCGGCGAGTCGGCGTCGAGCCAACCGAGGAGGAGGTCGGCGTCGGTCACGGTGGGTTCGGTGCCGCCTCGCCCGTAGCAAGCCGGGCCGGGCTCGGCGCCCGCGGAGCGCGGGCCGACGCGGAGGGCTCCGCCGGCATCGCGCCAGGCGATCGAGCCGCCGCCGGCCCCCACGGTGTGGACGTCCACCATCGGCAGGGCGAGCGCCCGCCCACCGATCTCACGCCCGTGGCCGACCGCCGCCGCGCCGCCGATCGCCAGCGAGACGTCGCACGAGGTGCCGCCCATGTCGAGGCCGACGGCGGTGCCGCCTGCCACCCGCGCAGCTCCTACCGCCCCGCCCGCCGGTCCCGACAGCACCGTCCAGGACCCGTGCCTCGCCGCCGTCGCCGCGCTCGCCGTCCCGCCGCTCGAGAGCATCACCTCCGGCTCGGGCAGCCCCGCGGCCGACGCCCGCTCGGTCAGTCGCGACAGATAGCCCCGCAGCAGCGGCGACACCGCCGCATCCACGATCGTCGTCACGCAGCGCTCGTACTCGCGGAACACTCCGGCCGTCTCGTGCGAAGTCGAGACGTGCACTTCGGATCCCAACTCCTCCTCCACCACCGTCGCCACCCGCCGCTCGTGCCCCGGATGCCTGAACCCCCACAGGAGGCACACCGCCACCGCCTCGCACTCCACGCCGTCCAGAGCCGCAAGCAGCGCCTCCTCGTCCAGCGCGCGCAGCACGCCGTCCGGACCCGTCCGCTCCGGCACCGCCACCCGCACGGAGGCGAGCGGCGGCGGATGCGCGGCGCACAGCCGGTACAGCTCGGGCCGGGCCTGCCGGCCCAGCTCCTCCAGGTCGGTGAAGCCCTCCGTGGCGAGCAGCGCCGTACGCGCCACCCGCCCCTCGAGGAGCGCGTTCGTGCCAACGGTCATGCCGTGGACGAAGCGCTCGATGTCGTCTGCGCCGGCCCCCGCCTCGGACAGCGCCTCCGAGACGGCGTTCATCACGCCCTCGGACTGGTCCGCCGGCGTGCTCGGCGACTTTGCGACCACCAACCGCTCGCCCGTGAGGAGGGCGGCGTCGGTGAAGGTTCCGCCGACGTCGACCCCGAGGATCACCCCCGGGAACCTACCGCCGGCGGACCTTCCTCAGGCTGCGGCCACTACGTCGAACTCGTCCTCCAGATGCTTGTGCGACGGGCAGTACTTGCTGCCCGGCA
>JBKGUS010000073.1:0-2630 GCA_046462295.1 Thermoleophilaceae bacterium
GCTGGTCACGCCGGCGCGGCTGCGGGTGGCGGCCGGCCAGGCCCTCGCGTGCGCGGTGGCGGGCGCGGCCGTCGCGGCGGTCGCGGCGGCGTTCACCGCGGCCGTCGCGCTGCCCTGGCTATCGGCCAAGGACGCCCCGTCGCTGTCGGGCGGCGAACTGCTCGGCATCTTCCTCGGCGGGATCCTCTACGGCGCGCTGGCCGGCGCCTTCGGCGCGGGTCTCGGGGCGCTCTTGCGCAACCAGGTGACGGCCGTGGTGCTGGTGCTGGTCTTCCTGTTCGTCGTGGACCCCGCGCTGGTCGCGGTCTTCGACGGGTACGACCGGTTCTCCCTGAGCGGGCTGAGCACCAGCATCACAGGCGGGTCGGAGGAGGAGCTGGAGGCCGACCTGCTGCCGTTCTGGGCGGCCACGCTGGTCTGGGCCGGCTACACCGCCGTGCTCGTGGGTTCGGCAGCACTGCTCACGTCGCGCCGCGACATCTGACGCTCAGCTGTCGAAGCCCATGCCGAGGCGGTCGAGCGCGCGCAGCCACGGCCCGCGGCGGCCCTCGCGGCGGTCGGCCCTGGCAAGCGCGCGGCGGGTGAGCGTGATGCCGGCCCAGCGGAGGGGCTCGGGCGGGAACGGGACGGGCTTCGAGCGGACCATCTCGAGGCGGGTGCGCTCGCTGTCGCGGCCGTCGGCGAGGTCCAGCGCGACCTGCGCGCCGAAGCGGCTTGCCGCCACCCCGAGCCCTGTGTAGCCGACCGTGTAGACGGCGCGGCCGCCGAGCGCCTTGCCGAACATGACCGAGAAGCGAGAGCAGGTGTCGATCGCGCCGCCCCAGCGGTGGGTGAAGCGGACACCCTCGAGCTGCGGGAAGGTCTCGAAGAAGTGGCCGGCGAGCAGCTTGAACGTCGCTGGCCGCTCGTCGAGGTGCGGGCCCATGCCGTTCCGGAAGTTGTAGACGGCGTCGTAGCCGCCCCAGAGGATGCGATCGTCGCTCGTCAGCCGGTAGTAGTGGAACTGGTTGGCGAGGTCGGTGAGGCCTTGACGGCCCTGCCAGCCGATGGAGTCGCGGCGCTCCGGAGAGAGCGGCTCCGTGACGAGCACGTAGTCGTAGACGGGCACCACGTAGCGGCGGATCGCTCTGACGAGCGGGGGGAAGGCGCTGGTGGCGAGGATGGCGCGGCGGGCCAGGACCCTTCCCACACGCGTCGCGGCCTCGATCCCATCACCGATCCGCTTCAGCCGGGTGACCGGTGACCGCTCGTAGACGTGCGCTCCGCTCTCCCGGGCGGCCCGCGCAAGACCCCACGCCAGCCGGGCGGGGTCGACGACCGCGCGGCCGTCCGGCAGGTGGGCGGCGCCGTGATAGGTGGGCGAGTGGACCTCCTCCCGGGCGCGCTCGGCGCTCCAGGCCTCGGCGCGCCAGCCGTATCTCCGCGCGGTCTCGACGATCTCCGGGAGCCATTCGGCCTGGTGGGGCTCGGTGGCGAAGGCGAGCTCGCCGGTCTCCTCGAAGCCCGCGTCAATGCCATGGCGCTCCATCGCCTGGTTGATCGCATCGAAGTTCTCGCGCCCGAGCCGCTCGAGCTGGGGCATCTCGTCGGGCCAGCGCGCCGCGCCGTTCTCGATGCCGTGGGTGAGGGAGGCGTCCACGAAGCCGCCGTTGCGGCCGGTGGCGCCGAAGGCGACGCGCTCGCCCTCGAGCAGGACGACCTCCCGGGCAGGGTCCGCCTCCTTCGCCAGCAGGGCGGCCCAGAGGCCGGTGAGGCCGCCGCCGACCACGACGAGGTCGGCCTCCAGGGTTCCGTCGAGCGGATCGCCGGGCTGCGGGGCGTCTCGTTGGGCGAGCCAGAAGGGCCGGGGCTCGGCGTCGGCGTAGGAGCGTTGGACCTCGGCGCGATCCACGGGCCCGCAGCCTACGGTGGTGGCCCTACGATGGAGAGGCGTCGTCCCGGAGGGGTGGCAGAGCGGTTGAATGCGGCGGCCTTGAAAGCCGTTGTGGGCCTTCGGGTCCACCGTGGGTTCGAATCCCACCCCCTCCGCTGGCGCGTCTCAGGTCCCTGAGGCACGCTAAAAGCTCCGACTTACCCCGTCAGTACGCTTGCCGAAGCCGCTCGCGCGGCCTGCGTGATGCTGCCCGCGCGCCCTGAAACGCCATCGTGATCAGCCCCGAACAGCTCGCCCAGGCGCTCGAACGCATCCACCCGCGTGACCGCGAGCTGCTGGCGCTGTCGCTGCGCCGTCGCGTGCCCGACGAGGCGCTGGCGCGCCTGTACGAGTGCGAGTCGACCGACGTGGCGCGCCGCCGCGCCAGGGCGATCGAGCGGCTTGCCGACGAGCTGGAGCTGCAGCGGGGCGAGGATCTCGGCGCGGTCCTGAAGGCGCTGCTGGAGCCGGAGACCTGGAGCGCGGTGTCGACCCCCGTCGGCGAGGAGTTCGCGGTGGAGGTGGGCGGCGCCAGCCTGACCCCGGTGCCACCCCCGGACGACGCGGAGATAACGGCACGAGGCCCAGTGCTGGCTCCCGTGCCGGTTCCGGCGGGGGAGCCGGTCCAGGAGGAAGAGGAGGCCGGGGCTTCGGCAGAGGACGTGCCCGCGGAGGCGCCGCCCGCGGAGGCCGCGGCCGCGCCGGCGGCGCCCCCGGC
>JBKGUS010000074.1:0-10758 GCA_046462295.1 Thermoleophilaceae bacterium
GCCGCCGGTCGCCGGGCCCGCCCGAAACCCCGGATGCACCCCGCCCCTCGACGCGGCCGCTGCCGCCTCCGCGGCCGCTTCCGCCCTCCGCGCGCACTCCCGGAGCGCCCCTGCGGAAGCGGAGTTCGTCGACGCCCGCCCCACGTGCCCGTCCCGCACCGTCGCCAGCTCGAGCGATACGTCGTCGATCGACGTCGCCTGCGTCGGGCGGCCCTCCGCGAACCGCAGCATCAGCGACCGCTCCCTCACCGCGTGCGCCAGCGCGTCCCCGCGCGCCACCTCCACCGCCCGCTGCGCCAGCTCCAGCGCGGCGCTCACGCCACCCCCACCTCCACGTCGCGGAATCGGGCCGGCGCGCATCCGTGCGACACCCGCATCACCTGGCCCGGCTCTCCCTTGCCGCAGTCGAGCAGTGACACCAGCCGCCACTCGGACGGAGAGCACACGGCGTCGCAACTGGCCCAGAACTCGGGTGTGACACCGGCATAGCTCGGGTTGCGCAACAGTCGTCCCCGCTCGCCGCCGGAGATCTCCCACGCCGCCTCGCCCTCGAACTGGAAGTGCAGCCGGCGGTTGTCGATTGACCAGGAGCGGTTGGTGTCGATCAGCAGGCCCTCGTCGGTGGCCGCGATCAGCTCCGCGAGCGTGCCCGCCTCGCCCGGCTCAAGGTTGACGTTCGTCATCCGCACGATCGGCTGCCGGGCGTGGCCGTCCGCGCGCATGCATCCGCCCGAGCGGTCCAAGCCGATCTCCGCGGCCGTCTCGCGCGAGGACAGGAAGCCGGCGAGCACGCCGGCGCGCACGATCGGCACCGCCCGTCCCTCGACGCCCTCGTCGTCCCACCGGAACGAGCCCAGCCCGCCAGGGTTCCCGGCGTCCGCCGTGACGTTCACCGAGGGCGACCCGACCCGCAGCGAGCCGATCCCGTCGGCGGGGATGAAGCTCGTGCCGGCGTAGGAAGCCTCCCGCCCGAGGACGCGGTCGAGCTCCACCGCGTGCCCGATCGACTCGTGCACCTGCAGCCCGAGCTGCTCGCCGGCGAGGATGACGGTCCGGCGGCCGGGCGGACAGGCCGGTGCGCGCAGCAGCGCCACCGCCTCCTCCGACACCCGTGGCGCCTCCCCCGCGAGATCGAGCGAGAGGAAGTGCTCGTAGCCGGCCTGCGCCACGTGCCCGCCGTGCGACGCGGGAAACGAGCGGGTCTGGCTCTCGTCGCCGTCGACGGCGACGGCGGTGAGTCTGCCGCCGCATTCGGTGAGCACCTGGCGGCACAGAGCGCCCTCGGTGGAGGCGAACAGCTTGTCGACGCGCAGCGCCTCGAAGCGAGCCAGCGTGAGGACGACGCCGGGCTCGGTCCGGAGACCCACGTCGGCCGCCACGAGCACGGCGAGCTTCTCCTCGGTCGGCACCGCGAAGGGGTCGCGCTCGGAGGGGCTCACGTACTCGCCACGCGCCGGCGGCTCGGGAGCGAACGGGGCCGGCTCGGCTTCGCGGGGGGCGCCGGGAGTCGAGCGCTCCGCGCCAGCGGCCGTCCCGCCCGTCGGCTGCGCGGCGGCAACCGCCAGCGCCTGCTCCAGCGCGCGCTCTGCGTCCTTCCGGTCGGTCCCGCCGCAGCAGGCGAACCCCCACGAACGCCCGACCCGCACCCGCACCCCGATCCCCTCCTCCTCGGAGGCGTCGAGCCGGTCCGCCGCCCCGTTCCGCGTGCCCAGCCGCTCCACGCGCGTGTGCACGACGCGCGCGTCCGCGTAGGACGCCCGCCTCGCGGCCGCGTCCATCAGGTCCTCGAGCAGCTCTCGCACGGGGGCCGCAGGCTAGCGCGGCGGCTCGCTCCCGACGGACCGCTCGAACAGCTCGGCGACCATATGACCGTGGCCGTCCGGATCGCGCACGCACAGCTGCCGGCTCGGGCCGGGCCCGGACCGTCCTCGATCTCTCCCGCGTCGATCCCGCGGCGCAGCAGCTCGCGCCGGAAAGCCTCGCCGGCACCTCGTCCACCCGCGCCAGCATCACCTGCGCCGCCGATGAGGCTTCCATCCCCGCGCACTCGAGTCGCCCGTTCGCCTCGTGCCGCTTGACCTCGGCGAACCCGAGCGCCTCGTAGAACGCGATCGAGCGAGCGGATCGCCCTCGCCGCGCTGTCCGTACCAGGTGGCCATCACCCGGTTAGACGCGCGGCGGGGGCAAAGCTCATCGCATCGGGCTACTGCTCCTGCTTGATCGCGGAGATGTCGAGCGACAGCTTGATCTTGTCCGAGACCAGCATGTTGCCGCTCCCGAGCGCCTGGTTGAAGGTCATGTTCCAGTCGCGGCGGTTGAGCTGCCCGCGCGCCTCGAGCGCCACGCGCTCGTTGCCCCAGGGATCGACCTCGGTGCCCTGCAGCTCTGCCTCGAGCACGATCGGGCGCGTGACGCCGCGCATCGTGAGATCGCCGTGGATCAGGAAGGCGTCGTCGCCGGCAGGCCGGATCTCGGTGGACTCGAACGAGAGCTGCGGGTGGACCTCGGCATGGAAGAAGTCCTCCGAGCGGAGGTGGTCGTCGCGCTGGTCCTCGTTGGTGTCGATCGAGGCGACCTCGACGGTGCCGCGCGCGCGGGCGCTGCCGTCCTCGCCGACCTCGAAGCTGCCCTCGAACTCGTTGAAGGCTCCGCGCACCGTGGCGATGCCGAGGTGCTTGGCCGAGAACTCGACGCTGGAATGGGCTGGATCAACGGTCCAGGTGCCGGTCGGCAGGACCGTGCGGGTGGTGACAGACATTGGTGATGTGCTCCCTCACGTAGGAGAAGTACTTGCACGATCAATTATTGATCGTAAGTAGCGGTTCTCCCATAGCAGGAGCTGGCGGATGTATGGACTTATCTGCGCGCGTCCACCCATCCGGGCCGGACCAGCCCATACTCGTAGGCGAGCACGACGAGCTGGGCCCGGTCGCGCGCTCCGAGCTTGACCATCGCCCGGCTCACGTGGGTCTTCGCCGTGGCCGGGCTCACCACCAGGCGCCCGGCGATCTCCTCGTTCGAGAGGCCCGTCCCCACAAGCGCCATCACCTCGCGCTCGCGCTCGGTCAGCTCGTCGAGGTCGCCCGCGGGCGGCGGCTCCTTGGCCCGCACCGCGAACTCCTCGATCACGCGGCGCGTCACGCTCGGCGACAAGAGCGCCTCGCCGCCGGCCACGAGCCGCACCGCGGCGATCAGGTCGACGGGCTCCGTGTCCTTGACGAGGAAGCCGCTCGCGCCGGCGCGCAGGGCCTCGAAGACGTAGTCGTCGATCTCGAAGGTCGTGAGGATCACGATGCGCACGCCGGCCAGGGCGCGGTCCGCGGCGATCTCGCGCGTGGCGGCGAGCCCGTCGAGCTCGGGCATGCGGATGTCCATCAGGACCACGTCGGGTCGCAGTGAGCGAGTGAGCTCGACGGCCTCGCGTCCGTCGCGGGCCTCGCCGGCCACGTCGATGCCGGCCTCGGCGTCGAGCAGCGCGCGGAAGCCGGCGCGGACGAGCCCCTGGTCGTCGGCGAGGAGGACGCGGATCACGCGCGGCCCCCGAGCGGCAGCCGCGCCGCCACCCGGAAGCCGGAGTCGCCGCGGGGGCCGGCCGAGAAGTCCCCGCCCAGCGCGGCCACCCGCTCGCGCATGCCCGAGATCCCGTTCCCCGCCGTGGGCAACTGGCCGTTTCCGGCGCCGTCGTCCTCCACCTCGAGCGTGACGTCGTCCTCCGCGAAGGTCAGCCGCACGGTCGCCATCGCCGGCTGGGCGTGGCGGGCCACATTGGTCAGCGCCTCCTGCAGGATCCGGTACACGGCGAGGTCCACGCTCGCGGGCAGCGGGCGCGGCTCGCCGCGCACCTCGCTCGCGACGGAGATGCCGGCCGCCGTCGTGCGCGAGATCAGCTCCTCCACGCCCGCCGTCCCGGCGGTGGGGGAGCGCGGCGGCTCCTCGCCCGGGCCGCGCAGGATGCCGAGCACCGAGCGCACCTCGCGCAGCGTCTCCGAGCTGGCGTCCTTGATCGCCTCGAGCGCCGGACGGGCGCGCTCGGGCTGCTTGTCGAGCAGGTGGAGCGCGGTGCCGGCCTGGACGTTGATGAGCGACACGTTGTGGGCCAGCACGTCGTGGAGCTCGCGCGCGATCCGGAGCCGCTCCTGGCCGGCGCGGGCGATCTCCTCCTGCCGCCGCGCGCGCTCGGCCTCGAGGCTGCGGTCCTTGTGGAAGGCGAGCAGCTCGACCACCGCTGCAACCACGAACATCCAGGCGGCCAGGCCGATCACCTTGCCGAGCGGCGGCGACGCTGCGTCGCCGACCCACGTGGGCAGCCAAGCGAAGCCGACCCAGGCAACGGCCGCCGAGAGCCACGCCACGCCGCGGTGGCCGCGGAAGACCGCGACGGCGAACGCGATCGTGAGGGCGATGAAGGCGGGACCACGCGGGTAGTCGAGGGCAAAGTAGGCGAGCGCGGTGGCCAGCGTGAACGCGAGCACCGGCAGCGGCCCCCGCCGCATCCAGTACAGCGAGAGAGGCCCGGCGGCCAGCAGGGCGACGCCGAGCGCGTCCAGCGGCTCGCGGCCGTCCTGCATGTGCGCGAAGGAGGCGGTGATGCCGACCTGGAGCACCGCGACGGCGACCGCGATCGTGGCGTCGGCCGGCATGCGCTCGAGGCGCAGGCTCGCGGATCGGACGACCTGGTCGAGCGAGCTCACACGACAAGAGTACGAGGCCGCCTGAGCGCCGTCGTCCGCCTGGCGGAGACCCGGCGCCTACTCCCGCGGGAGTAGAGCGGCGCCGCTCGCGACGCCGGATCGAGCAGACGAAGAGCCGCCCGCCGGCCGACGACAGGCCGGCCGCGGCAGCCGAGCATGCCCGGCATGCCAAGACTCCATCGCCTTGCCGCGTTCGCACACCGCCGCCGTCGCCTGGTCCTGGCCGGCTGGCTCGTCCTCCTGGTTGCCGTGCTGGCCGTCGCCCCGCGCATGGCCGGCGAGTTCAGCGCCGACTACTCGTCGCCGGGCTCCGACTCCCACACGGCCCGGAACATCGTCTCCACCCACTTCGGCGGCTTCTCCGCCGAGACCATCGACGTGGTGTGGGAGGCGCCCGGCGGCGCCGCCGCTCCTGGGGTGAGCGAGCGGATGGACCGCTTCGTCGCGAATGCCGAGCGGCTGGAGGGAATCGCGAACGCGCAGCCGGCGCAGGTGTCGCGCGACGGCACGATCGCGATGGCCCGGCTACAACTCGACCGGCCGCCCGCCCAGGTGCCGCTCGACACGGCCGAGCGGCTGATCGACGAGGCCGAGGAGGTGAGCCGTCCCGGGCTCGAGGTGGCGCTCGCCGGGGGCCCGATCCGCGACGCGGAGGGCGGGCCACCCGCCGAGGTCTACGGATTGCTCGGCGCGATCGTCGTGCTGCTGATCGCGTTCGGGTCGCTGGTGGCGATGGGGCTGCCGCTGGCCGTGGCGCTCTTCGGTCTGGGCGTGTCCGCGCCGCTGATCGGCGTCCTGTCCGGGATAGTCGACGTGCCGGAGTGGGCCACGGTGGTGGCCGGGCTGATCGGCATCGGCGTGGGGATCGACTACGCCCTGCTGGTGCTGACCCGCTTCCGCGCGGCGCTAGACCGCGGCCTCGAGACCGCGGACGCCGTGGGCGAGGCCGTCGCCACGGCCGGCCGCAGCGTCCTCGTTGCCGGCGGCACGGTCGTGATCTCGCTCATGGGCCTGTTCCTGATGGGACTCGAGTACATGAACGGCGTGGCGCTGTCGGCGAGCCTGGCGGTGCTGGTGGTGATGGCGGCGAGCGTGACGCTCCTGCCGGCTCTCTTGTCGATGGCCGGTCCGCGCGTGAACAGCCTCCGGCTCCCGTTCCGGCGCGGGCGGCGGATGGTGGAGGGCGGTGGCCTCGCCGCGCGCTGGAGCCGGACGGTGCAGCGCCGTCCGTGGACCGCGGTGATCGCGGGGGCCGCGCTGCTGCTCGCGCTGACGGTGCCGGTCATGGACCTCCGCTTCGGCTTCCCGGACGCCGGGAACGACCAGCCGGGCTCGCCGACCCGCGAGGCGTACGACATGACTGAGAAGGGCTTCGGCCCGGGGGCCACGGGGCCGCTCCTCGTCGCCGTCGAACAACCCGGGCCGGACGGGGTGGGGGAGATGCGCGCCGCGGCCGCCGAGATCGGCAGCCATCCCGGCGTGGCGCGCGTCTCCCCGCCCCGGCTGAGCGAGGACGGGCAAGCCGGGCTGCTCACCGTGACCCCCCGGACCTCGCCTCAGGACGGCGAGACGGAGCAGCTGGTCCAGGACCTCCGCGGCGACATCCTGCCGTCCACTCTCGGCGCCGCCGGCGTCGACGCTTACGTGGGCGGGATGGTGCCCAACCTCGTGGACCAGACCGAGCTGGTGTCCGAGCGGCTGCCGCTGTTCATCGCCGGGGTGGTCGGGCTCTCGTTCCTACTCCTGATCGCCGCGTTCCGGGCGCCGGTCGTGGCCCTGAAGGCGGGGCTGATGAACCTGCTGTCGGTGGGCGCCGCCTACGGCGTAGTCGCCCTGTTCGCCGGCGGCGGGTTCCTCGGCGAGCTGATCGGCATCCACGGCGAAGTGCCCGTGCCGCCTTTCGTGCCGGTGCTGATGTTCGCCATCCTGTTCGGGCTCTCGATGGACTACGAGGTGTTCCTGCTCTCCCGCGTGCGCGAGGAGTACCTGCGCAGCCGGAGCACCCGCGACGCGGTGACCGCAGGCCTCGCCCGCACGGCGCGGGTGATCACCGCCGCCGCGGCGATCATGGTCGTGGTGTTCGGCGCTTTCGTGGCGTCGGATGAGCCGTTCCTGCGTCTGATCGGGGTCGGCATGGCGACGGCGATCCTTGTGGACGCCACCGTTATCCGGATGGTGCTGGTGCCCGCGGTGATGCAGCTGCTGGGCCGCGCGAACTGGTGGATCCCGCGCTGGCTTGCGCGGGTTGTGCCGTCGGAGACCTAGTTGAGGAGGTTGCGCACCTCGCGGACCGCCACAGGAAGCGTCGTCGTGTCGAACACCCGGCCCACGCGGATCTCCGCCAGCGTCTGCAGGCAGCGTTCCGAGGCCGGGTTCGCCGCGACCCACGCGTCGACCCGCTCGGCGGCGGTGCGCCCCGGCGGCGCCTCGCGCAGCACCGCCGCGGTCAGCGCCCTGTGCAGGCCGTACACGTCGTCGCGCAGCGCGGCCCGCGCCAGCGCCCGCCAGCGGTCGTCGCGTGGCAGCGCCATGATGCGGTCGCGCAGCCAGTGCAGCTCGAGCTTCTCGCCGAGCTGGAAGTGCACGGCGGCCACCTGCTCGACGTCGAGGCCGGCCTCCTCGGCCACCTCGACGATGTCGAAGGCGGCGAACATCGTGCCGAGTGTCGCCACCCGGAGCGCGAGCCCCGGCGGCACTCCGGCCTCCTCGAGCTCCTCGGCGCGCACCGTCAGCGGCTCGAGGTCGGAGGGCCCCAGCAGCCGTGGGACCGTGCGGTAGAGCACCGCCGCGCCCGGGGCGAAGAACTGCACGGTGGCGCCGATGTCGAGCGGACGCCGCCGGTTGCGGAGCAGCCAGCGCGAGCCGCGCTCGACGAGCCGCCGCCCGGCCAGCAGCATCTCGATCTGCACGCTCGCCTCAACCTGGTTGTCGAGCGCCTCGATCTCGCCCCATTGCGGCCGCATCTCGAAGATGTCGCGCGCGGCCGCGTACGCCCGCGCGATCTCCGACGCCGGCGCTCCGCTCTCCTCGTGGAGCCGGAAGGTGAAGGTGGTCCCGCCGCCGTGCAACATGTTGTTCACGACCTGCGTCGCGATGATCTCCCGCCGCAGGCGGTGCGCGCGCATCAGGTCGCCGAAGCGCTCCGGCAGCGGGTCGGGGAAGTAGCGGTCCAGCTCCGCCGACAGGTGCGGGTCCTCCGGCACATCGGAGTCGAGCAGCTCGGCGTAGAGGTCGATCTTGCTGTAGGCGAGCGCCACCGCCAGCTCCGGCCGCGTCAGCCCCCTGTGCTCGCGCTTGCGCTCGGCCAGCTCCTCGCCGCCGGGCAGCGCCTCGAGCTCGCGGTTCAGCTTGCGCGAGGCGTCGAGTCGGTCGAGGAAGCGCGCGTGCACGTCGACCATCGCCGAAGCCTGCCCCTCGGCCAGGCTGAGCGTCTCGGACTGCTCGTAGTTGTTCTTCAGCACCAGGTCCGCCACGGCCTGCGTCATGCCGGCGAGCAGCTCGTCGCGCTGCTTCGAGGTCAGGTCGCCCTCCCTGACCGCGGCGTCCAGCAGGATCTTGATGTTGACCTCGTGGTCCGAGCAGTCGACGCCGGCGGAGTTGTCGATCGCGTCCGTGTTGATCCGGCCGCCGCGCGCGGCGTATTCGATCCGCGCGTGCTGGGTCAGGCCGAGGTTGCCGCCCTCGCCAACCACCCGGCAGCGCAGCTCTGACGCGTCCACGCGGACGGCGTCGCTCGCCTTGTCGCCGGCGTCCGCGTGCGTCTCGCCGCTCGCCTTCACGTAGGTGCCGATCCCGCCGTTCCAGAGCAGGTCCACGGGCGCCCGCAGCAGCGCCCGGATCAGGTCGCTCGGGGCGAGCCGCTCGTCCTCGATGCCGAGCACCGCGCGGGCCTCCTCGGACAGCGGCACCGACTTGGCGCTCCGGCGCCAAACCCCGCCGCCCGCCGAGATCAGCTCGCGGTCGTAGTCGTCCCACGACGAGCGGGGCAGCTCGAAGAGGCGCCGGCGCTCCGCGAAGCTCGCCGCCGGGTCGGGGTCGGGGTCGATGAACACATGCCGGTGGTCGAAGGCGGCGACGAGCCGGATGTGCTCCGAGAGCAGCATCCCGTTGCCGAACACGTCGCCGGACATGTCGCCGATGCCGACCACGGTGAAGTCCTGGCTCTGCACGTCGTGGCCGAGCTCGCGGAAGTGGCGCTTGACCGACTCCCACGCGCCGCGGGCCGTGATGCCCATCTTCTTGTGGTCGTAGCCGGTCGAGCCGCCGGACGCGAACGCGTCGCCGAGCCAGAAGCCGGCGCGACGGGAAATCTCGTTGGCCACGTCCGACAGCGCGGCCGTCCCCTTATCGGCCGCCACCACAAGGTAGGGATCGTCCTCGTCGTAGCGCACGACGTCCGGCGGCGGCGCCATCTCGGCGTCGACGATGTTGTCGGTCAGGTCGAGCAGGCCGCCGATGAAGACCCGGTAGCAGGCCTCCACCTCGGCGAGCAGCTCCTCGCGGTCGCCGCTCGGCGGCGGTGGGCGCTTGACCACGAACCCGCCCTTGGCGCCCACCGGCACGATCACGGCGTTCTTCACCATCTGCGCCTTCATCAGCCCGAGCACCTCGGTGCGGAAGTCCTCGCGCCGGTCCGACCAGCGGATCCCGCCGCGCGCCACGCGGCCTCCGCGCAGGTGCACGCCCTCGGTGCGCGGCGAGTACACGAAGATCTCGAAGCGCGGGTGTGGCAGCGGCAGCCAGGGCAGCCGGGCCGGGTCGAGCTTGAACGAGAGGCAGTGGTTGTTCCCGCCGTCCGCCGCCGGCTGGAAGAAGTTGGTTCGCAGCATGGCCTGCAGGACGTCCAGGAAGTGGCGCAGGATGCGGTCCTGGTCGAGGCTCTCGACGGCGTCGATCGCCTCGCGAATCGACTCGACGAGCTGCTCGGCCTCCCCGGCGTCCGCATGCCCGGGTTCGAAGCGGGCCCGGAACAGGTGCATGAGCAGCCGCGCCACTGCTGCGTTGGTGGCGAGCGCCTGCTCGACGTAGCGGTCGCTGAAGGTCGTGCCGGCCTGGCGCAGGTAGCGGCCGATCGCGCGCAGGACGGTCACCTCGTGCCAGGTCAGCCCGGCGCGCAGGACCAGCCGGTTGTAGCCGTCGCTCTCGGCGTCGCCGCGCCAGACGCGGATGAACGCCTCCTGGAACGCCTCCCGCACCAGGTCCGTCTGGAGGTCCTCCTCGCCGCGGTAGGTGAGGCCGAAGTCGTAGATCCAGACGCCCTCCCGCTCGCTCGGGGTGATCTCGTACGGGCGCTCGTCGGCGACCTCGACGCCCATGTCCTCGAACAGCGGCAGCATCGCGGACAGCGCCAGCGGCGCACCGGCCCGGAAGACCTTGGCCCGCAGCGCGCCCAGCGGCGCCTCGAGCGGGCGGTAGAGGCGCAGGGCCAGGTCGTCGGGCTGCCGCAGCTCCTCGATCTGCTCGATGTCGGCCAGCGCCGAGCGCGGCACCCAGTCGGCCCGGTAGGCGGCCGGGAACGCGTCGCGGTAGCGGCGGAACAGCATTCCGCCGCGCTCCTCACGGTGGTCCTCGACGAGCGCCTCCTCCAGGTCGTCGGCCCACGAGCGCGTGGCCGCCACGAGCAGGGTCTCGATCTCCCGCTCGTCGATGCGCGGCAGCTTCCCGGGCTCCGCGTAGACGAGGTAGTGCAGTCGCACCAGCACGGACTCCGATACGCGCGTCGTGTAGTCGATGCTCGTCGCCCCGGTCGCCTCCTGAGGATCCGCTCGATCCGGCGCCTGTTCTCGGTGTTGAAGCGGTCGCGCGGGACGAACACGAGGCAGGAGATGAAGCGGTCGAAGGTGTCGCGGCGCACGAACAGCCGCAGGCGCTGCCGCGCTCCGAGGTGGAGGATCCCCATGCTGATCCGGAACAGGTCCTCGTCGGAGATCTGGAACAGCTCGTCGCGCGGGTAGCTCTCGAGGATCTCGAGCAACGCCTTCTCGTTGTGGCTGTCCTGGGGGAAGGCGGCGCGCTCCAGCACCGCGTCGACCTTGCGGCGGAGAATCGGGATCTCGCGCGGGCTGGC
>JBKGUS010000075.1:0-4230 GCA_046462295.1 Thermoleophilaceae bacterium
GTCTGGGCCGGCCCGAGGAGGGGCGGCCCAGACCGGCCAGGGCCAGCGCCTTGTGCGAGCGCCACGGCGCATCCATCGGGTTGGGCACCATCTCATCGAAGCGCTCCGCATAGTCGTCGGCGGCCGACAGCGCCTCCTCGAAGCGGCGCTCCGCGATCAGCAGCTCGATCTGGCTGTTGAGCCAGTAGCGGGCCCCGTCGTCGGCGCCGCCGGGGTCGATGCTCTGCTCCAGGGCGCTCCGGGCCGCCGCGAGATCGCCGCGCTCGCGCAGCACCGCCGCGAGGAAGGCATCGCAGTAGATCTGGGCCTGCTGCTCGCCGTAGCCCCACAGCTCGAACTCCCCCAAGGCCGCCCGCAGCGACTCCTCCGCCTCGCCGAGCTCACCCCGGCAGTACTGCGTGAAGCCCCACCAGAGGCTCAGCGACGAGATCGCGAACAGCGAGCCGCGGCGGTACGCGTCCTTGCGCGCGACCTCCCACCAATCCACCGCTTCTTCACGGTCCGCGAACACGAGGTTCGTGATCGCAACCGTGGCGAGCAGGCCGTTGTCCGCGGCGATCAGGTCGCCGCCGGCGAGCGCGGCGAGGGACAGTTCGGCGCACGCGGCGGCGGGTCCGCACGCGTAGACCCACTCCTGGGCGGCGATCGCCGCGAGCATCTTCGCGCCGACGCCGGCTTCGACGGGCGGCTCTCGATATCGCTCGAGCCGCCGCAGCTGCTCGGGGTCGCCGGCCCCGAAGAGGACCGAGAGCAGCTCGAAGGCCTCCAGCGCCCTGCGCAGGTCCTCGAGCTCGGCCGGGAGCTCGGCCGCCGCTCGACGTGCCACTCCGGCGCCCTCCTCCGGGAACCCAGTGAAGAGCAGGGCGCGCCCGAGCACCTGCGCCGCCATCGCGCGCGCCTGCGGATCGCGGAGCGCCTCGTAGGCCTCGCGCAGGTGCTCCGCGGCGGCCGGACCGCTCGTAAGCGCCTCCGCTAGGCCGAGCTCGAGCAGGAGCCCCGGCCGGCGCTCCGGTGCCGGAGGTTCCGCGAGCGCCCGGGCCAGGTAGGCGACCGCGCTGTCGGCCGCACCTTTGCGGCGCGCGGCGGTCGCGGCGCTTCTCAACGTCTCGACGACCCACTCTTCTCCCCGAGCGGGGGTGGCCCGAAGGTGGGCGGCCACCTGCTCGACTGGGGCCCCAGCGTCCGCGAGTAGCCTCGCTGCGCGCCCATGCTGCAGCTCCCGCTCTCCGGGAGGCACGTCGCGACGGATCGCGGCGCCGACGACCGGATGAATGAAGGCGAGCGGGGGCTCCGCCCGCACGATCTCGGCGCGCGCGAGCGACGCCACCGCGCTTCCGGTCCGTGCCTCGTCGAGCTCCGCGAGAGCGGCGACGGCTGACAGGTCCGCGCCATCGCCCAGCACCGCGAGAGCCCGCGCCACGGTCGCCGCGTCTTCGGACAGGCGAGCGAGCCGGAGGAGAACCGCTCGCGACGCGGCTCGCGGCCCGAGATCGGTGACCAGGCCGACGTGCGCTCGGTCCGGGGGAACATGCTCGGCGTCCAGCGCCTTCAGGAGCTCGTTGAGCAGGAGCGGATTCCCGCCCGTCGCCGTGTGGCAGGCTGCTGAGAAGGCATCGTCCGCGGTCTCGTGCAGTCGTCCACGGACGAGATCCGCAACGGCGGGCTCGCTCAGCGGCCGCGGGCGGACCAGGACCGTGTCGGGGTCGACCGCGATCTCCCCGAGCAGCGTCTGATCCGCCTCGGGCTCGGAGGGCCGAAGACCGCACACCACCAGCACGGGCAGACCCTCGAGCCGGCGCCTCAGGTAAGCGAGGAACCGCAGCGAAGGGGGATCACACCAGTGAAGGTCGTCGACGGCAAGGAGCAGCGGTCCGTCCTCGCTCAGGTTCAGAGTCAACCAGTAGAGGCCGTGCAAGGACGCGAACGAGGGGTCGGCCACGGGTTCGCTTGGCCCGCGCCCCCCGGCAGGCTCGAAGACCGCCCGAGCGGGGCCGGCCGCCCCAGCCAGCGCCCGCGCCTGGTCCTTCACCAGCTCCGGCTCGAAGAGCTGCCGCACGACACCGAACGGGAACTCCCGCTCCAACTCCCCTCCCTGTGCGGCCTGCACTCGAAATCCCTTGTCGGCCGCCTGCCGCCGCGCCTCGGCGACCAGCCGCGTCTTGCCGATCCCGGCGGGTCCTTCTATGAGCGCAAGGCGGGCCTGTCCGGCCGCCGCCTCGTCGATGAGCGCGTCGAGCGAGGCGAGCTCCCGATCGCGCTCGAGCAGCAGGTCGTCCCGGCCGAACGCGTTTGCGCGCCTGGTCACCTGGTCACGATATCGGTGCAGAGCCCTCGCCACGCGGCGCCGACAGCTCGAACATACGTCCAACCGCCGTACCCCTTGCGTTCGTCGCCGAACGAGGCTCACGCACGGTTCGCTGCGCGATCCTGATGTCGGAGGCCGGTTCGTACCGGCCGTAGAGCATGTTGGGATCGGGATCAACCGCCCGCACAAGCGAGATCTCCTAGCACCCAGGAGCACCGAGTCGCCCGGCCGTTCCGCGCAGGCTGGCCCTCTCCGCGAACAACTGGCCCCGCGGTCGATCCCGTTTGCCTCAATAGTGCGTTGCCTCGTCGCGCTGGTCGCGCGTCGGCGTACTACCGCTTCTTCGGCCGGGACGCATGGCCACAGGGCCAGCTAGAAGGATGGTACTCCGCCGAGCCGGCAAGGGACGTTCCGCCGCTCGCGGCATGAAACTGCGGCGGTGAGGTTGCCGTCCGGGCGCGGCCTTAGCCGGCCTTGCGTTCGATCAGGGCCGCCGCTACGGGCGAGTGGCCTTCGCCCCGCTCGCGCCGGCCAACAACCGCTCGCGGAACTCAGCGAGATCGACGTCCGAGAAGTCGAACTCGGCGGGTTCGGTGCTATCGATGAAGTCGATCAGCGCCCGCGCGAAGCGCACGGGCTGGTCGATGTGCACGAAATGGCCGGACTCCTCGAAGACCTCGAGCTCGCTGCCGGGCATCGCCCGGTGGGCGCTCTCCGCGTGGGCGCAGGGGATCAGCGGGTCGCGTCTGCCCCACAGGATCAGCGTGGGCACCATCGCGGCCAGGTAGAGCCGGTCGGTCGCGCTGACGCGCTGGCCCAGCGGGTCGAGCACCGCGCGGAGTGTGTGCAGGAACGCCTGGCGAGCCCCGCCGTCGCCGAGCGATGCGTAGCCGCGCGCCATCTCAGCCAGGTCGGGGGCGGCCTCCAGGCCGATCCGTTTCAGCAGCCGGCCGGCGAAGATCCCCGCCGAGAGCACTCGCTCGTGCGCGATCAGCGGCAGCACCAGCTCGGCTCCCGGCAGGGTGGCCGCTCGCAGCAGCGGATGCACCTCGCGGCCCAGGCCGCCGCTCGAGACGACCACGAGCCGCTCCGCGAAGACCGGGTACTCGTACGCGAACTGGAGGGCGATGCCGCCACCCAGCGAGTGGCCCACCACCGTGACCCGGTGGTGGCCGAGCGCGATCAGCAGGTCGCGAATGCCGACCGCGTAGGCGCCGAGCGAGTAGTCGCCGCGGGGCTTGGCGGATCGCCCGTGGCCGAGCAGGTCCGGCGCCACGACCGTGTAGCGCTCGGCGAGCAGGGGGAAGACGTCGTTCCACTGCTCCGAGTTGCCCGTGATCCCATGAATCAGCAGCACGACGGGGCCCTCGCCCGCCGTGCGGTAGCTCATCCGGTGGCCGTGCAGGACCATCTCCTGCTCGCGCGGCTCGAGCGACTGGCGTCGCTTGGCGGCGCCCCGGCGGGCGGGGGTGGGACGCGGACTGGGTGTCTCCCTCGCGGGCTCGGCCATCGTGGACGCCAGCTGGCGGGCGCCGTACGAGACTACCCGACCGGTTGTCTCCTCCATATCGCCACTAACGTGGCCGCGCGGCCAACCCGAAGGGGCTGCCCTCGGAGTCCTTGCACACCGCCCACCGCTCGCCGGGATGGATGACGCTCCCCTCGAGCGCCTGGACCCGACGCAGCGCGTCCGCGAGATCGTCGACCTCGAAGTACGGCAGGGAGACGCTGTCGCCCGGCCCCGGTCCGCGGGCGTGCACCCCGATCGGCGGCGCGCGCCCGCGCGATTGCCAGCCCTCGCCCTCTCCTTCGACCCGCTCTCACATCGCCACGCCGAGCAGACCGCCCCAGAAGCGAAGCGCCCGTTCGGGCTCGTCGGCGGGGAACTCCACCAAAGCCAGCGGCAAGCGCGCCATGTCCGGAAC
>JBKGUS010000076.1:0-2697 GCA_046462295.1 Thermoleophilaceae bacterium
GTCGAGTTCGGCGACGGCGTAGTCGTCTACTCGTACGTCAACCTCTTCGGCTGCTCGATCGGCGCGGAGACGCGTATCGGCACGTTCGTGGAGATCTCGACCGGCGTGCGCGTGGGCGCCCGCTGCAAGATCCAGAGCCACACGTACATCTGCGACGGCGTCTCGATCGGCGACGGCGCGTTCCTCGGGCACGGCGTCGTGTTCGTGAACGACAAGTACCCGCGAGCGACCAACGGCGACGGCGCGCTCCAGACCACCGACGACTGGGAGATGCTCGAGACCCGGATCGGCGACGGCGCAAGCATCGGCTCGGGTGCCACGATCCTCGGGGGCGTGCGGATCGGCGAGCGAGCCATCGTCGGCGCTGGCGCGGTCGTCACCAAGGATGTGCCCGCCGGAGCCGTGGTGGCCGGCAACCCGGCTCGGCCGCTTCCCGCGCGCGCGATCGCCGCGTGAGCGCACTGCCCCGCGGCGCGCGAGAAGTGCGCAGTGTCGGGCGTTCGTAGGTAGGAAATATGTACCAAGCGGAGAGCGCACGACTGCTCGTCCGCGGCCGTACGGAGTCCGGGTCGGGCCAGCGCCTGCGGGTGTCCCGGAACGTCGTACTGCTCGGACTGACGAGCCTGCTGACCGACGTGTCGTCGGAGATGGTCGCTGCGGTCCTGCCGATCTACGCGGTCGTGGCGCTCGGCGCGACGCCGCTCCAGTACGGCTTCATCGACGGCATCTACCAGGGCGCGTCGGCGATCGTGCGCGTCGGCAGCGGGATCCTCGCGGACCGCTGGAGCCGCTACAAGGAGCTGGCGGGGGCCGGCTACGGGCTGTCGACCGCCTGCCGCGCGGCGATGCTCGCCGTGGGCGGGACCGTGACGGGGCTGTCGGCTGTGGTGCTCGCCGACCGGATCGGAAAAGGCATCCGCACCGCCCCTCGCGACGCCCTGATCTCGCTGAGCTCGGCGCCCGACCGGCTCGGAGTCTCCTTCGGAGTGCACCGCGCCATGGACACCGCCGGCGCCATGCTCGGACCGCTCGTGGCCTTCCTGATCCTGCTGGCCGCGCCGGGCCAGTTCGACGCCGTCTTCGCCGTGAGCTTCTGCTTCGCGCTGCTCGGCCTCGCGGTCCTGGTGCTGTTCGTCCAGAATCGCCGCCGGAGGGAACCCGCCGCGCCCACGCGCCGTGCCGGCGTGCTCACCGCCCTCGCGCTGCTGAAGGAGCGGCGCTACCGCACGCTGGTGCTCGTAGGCGGGGCGCTGAGCCTCCTCACGATCAGCGACGGCTTCCTGTACCTCGGCCTGCAGCGCCGCCTGGACCTCGACAACGCGCTGTTCCCCCTGCTGTTCGTGGGCGGCGCGCTGTCGTTCATGCTGCTCGCGATCCCGGTGGGCCGCCTGGCCGACCGCACGGGCCGTGCGCGCGTCTTCGTCGGCGGCTACGCCCTCCTGCTGATGGTCTACGCCGCGCTCCTTCTGCCCGACCTCACGGCGCCGGTGCTCGCGCTGGTCCTCTTCCTGCTCGGGGCGTACTACGCCGCGACGGACGGCGTCCTGATGGCGGCCGCGAGCGCGGTGCTCCCCGAGGAGCGTCGCGGCAGCGGCCTGGGGCTGCTCGTCACGGCGACGTCGCTCGGCAAGTTCGCCGCCGCACTGCTCTTCGGCCTGCTGTGGACGATGTCGTCGCTTGGGACGGCGGCGCTCGCCTTCGCGGCCCTGCTTGCCGTCGTCCTCTGCGCCGCCGTCGCGGTCGTCGGCCGGATCGGCTGGAGCGCGCTCGATGCGTAGGCGCGGGATCGCTTTCGCGGCGCTCACGGTCGCCTGCATCGCGCTCGGAGGCGTGTGGGTGCTGGTGGCGTCGCAGAGCGCGGGTTCCACGACCTCGGACGCGAAGGTGGCGGTCGCGCGCGGGGTGGTCGAGGTCGACGGGCGGCTGCTCGTACGGGCCGTCCAGCAGGGCGACGAGCGCCTGAACGGGCGCGTCGAGCGCGCCATGCTCGGCGACGGGAGCGCCGCGGCCGCTCGGGTGGCCGGGCTCGAGTGCGCGCGGGTGTACTTCGCAGGCGGGCGCGGGCTCTGCCTGGCGCTCGCCCCGTCCGGCGTCGACTACCGCGTGAAGGTGTTCGACAGCCACTTCAGGGTTGTGCGGGATGCCTCGCTGGATGGCCTCCCCAGCCGCGCCCGCGTGTCGCCCGGCGGCCGGTACGGGGCCTACACGAGCTTTGTCAGCGGCCACTCGTATGCCGGCGACGGCGCCTTCTCGACGCAAACGCTGCTGGTCGACATGCGCCGGGGGCGGGAGCTCGCGAACCTCGAGGAGTTCACGGTCACGCGCGACGGCAGCCGCATCGACTCCCCGGACTTCAACTACTGGGGGGTCACGTTCGCCCGCGACGAGGACCGCTTCTACGCCACGCTCGCCACGGGCGGGGAGCGCTACCTCGTCGAGGGGTCGGTCAGGCGGCGCTCGGTCCGCGTGCTGCGCGAGAACGTCGAGTGCCCGTCGCTGTCGCCGGACGGCACGCGGCTCGCCTACAAGAAGCGCGTGGGCGGCCCCGAGGACTGGCGCCTGCACGTGCTCGACCTGCGGACGATGCACGACACGCCGCTGGCCGAGCGGCGCTCGATCGACGACCAGGCGGAGTGGCTGGACGAGGAGGTCGTCGTGTACGGCGACGGCCAGGACGTCTGGGCTGTGCACGCGGAC
>JBKGUS010000077.1:0-7809 GCA_046462295.1 Thermoleophilaceae bacterium
GTGCTGAACCTCGGCGGGCTGAGGCTGGAGGCGCAGTGCCAGGCCCCTGACGACCTCCAGGTCCGCGCGGTCCCCGCCAACGCCGAGGCCGAGCTGGCATCGAGCTTCACTCCCGCTCTCGTGCCGCCGGTCGTCGTGGACGGCCCCGGGGCGGGCGTCATCGCCTTGGCCAACCCCGACGGCACCGCCGTGACCGTGCAGGGGCTGGCCGTGGAGGACGCCAACGACGTCCAGGGCACGGCCAACGACTGCGGTTTCTTCGGAATCGCTGAGGCCGGCTAGCCGAAGGTGATCCGCAGCTCGGGGTGCTCCGAGCCCTTGTTCCGGGCGTGGAGCTCGCTGATGCCTGGTCGATCCAGGAGTCGATGTTCGCCGACGCAGTCACGGTGCCGGCAGACGAACAGGCGCTGAAGGTCGTCCCGATGTCGGATGTGTAGGGCACCCGCGAAGCGTCCTCTAGACCTCCACGACCACCGGCAGGATCATCGGCCGGCGCCGCAGGCGCTCATAGACGAACCCGGCCACGTCGTCGTGGAGGTGGTCCTGGAGCAGGTCGATCTCGCGGATCTCCTCCTCCGCGGAGCGGGCCAGGGAGCCGTCCACCGCCGCGCGCAGCTCCTCCACGAACGAGTCCGACTCGTCCGCGAACGGCACGCCGCGGAAGATGATCTCGGGTGGGACCACGCTCCGTCCGTCCTGTTCCGAGATCGTGGCGACCACGATGAAGATGCCGTCCGCCGACAGCATCCGGCGGTCGCGCAGCGCCACGTCCTCGATGTCGCCCACGTCTACGCCGTCCACGAAGATCATGCCCGCCTGCTCGCGCTCGCCGAAGCGAGCGCCGGCGGAGTCGATCTCGAGCGGCAGCCCGTTCTCGCCCCGGAAGATCGATTTCGGCGGCACGCCGACCGCCTCGGCCAGCTCGCTGTGCAGCCGCAGGCGCCGGTGGTCGCCGTGGATCGGGAGGACGAAGCGGGGCTTCGTCAGGTTGAGCATCAGCTTGAGCTCCTCGGCGTAGGCGTGGCCCGAGGCGTGCACGGCCACGTCGCGTGGGGTGATCACGTCGGCGCCGAGCCGGTAGATGCGGTCGATCGTCTCGTTCACCGCGCGCTCGTTGCCCGGGATCGGGGTGGCCGAGAAGATGACCGTGTCCCCGCTGTGCAGCTCCACCTGAGGGTGGTCGGCGTGGGCCATGCGGCGCAGCGCGGACAGCGGCTCGCCCTGGCTGCCGGTGGAAATCACGACCAGCTTCGAGTCCGGGAAGTCCTCGATCTCCTTGGGGCCGACCAGCATGCCCTCGGGCACGTCGATGTGGCCGAGCATGCGCCCGATGTTCACGTTCTTGCGCATCGAGCGGCCCACCAGCGAGACCCTGCGGTCGAGCACGGCGGCGGCGTCGACCACCTGCTGGACGCGGTGAATGTTCGAGGCGAAGCAGGTGACCACGATGCGGCCCTCGCAGCGCGAGAACACGTCCCGGAGGCGGGGCCCCACGCTCGACTCGGACGGCGACATGCCGGGGCGATCCGCGTTGGTGGAGTCGCCGCAGAGGAGCAGGAGGCCCTCCCGGCCGAGCTCGGCCAAGCGGGAGACGTCGGCGGGCACGGAGTCGACGGGGGTCTGGTCGAACTTGTAGTCGCCGGTGACGAGGGTGGTGCCGAGCTGGCATGTGAGCGCCACCGCGAACGAGTCCGGGATCGAGTGGGCCATCTTCACCATCTCGACCGAGAACGGCCCGGCGTCGAAGGTCTGGGTGGCGAGGACGTCGATGACCGTCACGTCCTTCAGGCGGTGCTCGTCGAGCTTGGAGCGGGCCATCGCGGCCGTGAGCGGACCGCCGTAGACGGGCGGCGATTGGCCGAGCTCGCGCAGCACGAACGGCAGCGCGCCGACGTGGTCCTCGTGGCCGTGCGTGAGGACGATCGCCTCGATGTCCGCGGCGCGCTCGCGCAGGTAGGCGAAGTCGGGCAGCACAAGGTCAATGCCGAGCTGGTCCGGCGCCGGGAACATCAGCCCGGTGTCCACGACCACGATGCGGCCGTCGTACTCGACGACGGTCATGTTCTTGCCGATCTCGCCCAGCCCGCCCAGGGGCAGGACGCGGAGGGTGCCGGGGGTCAAGGAACGGCGGCCAGGAGCTTGTGGCGCTCGAGTGCCTCTCGGATGACGGTTCGCTCCTCCTCGGAGGCGTCGACGAGCGGGAGGCGGAAGCCGCCCACGTCGTGGCCGGCGAGCTGGAGCGCGGTCTTGACCGGGATCGGATTCGTGGTGACGCTGAGGGCGCGATAGAGGTCGCGGAGGCCGTCCTCGATCTCCTGCCGGTGGTCGGGCTCGTCGACGATGCGGCGCATCTCGCGACCGACGAGGTGTGACGCCACCAGGATCCCGCCGGTGCCTCCCATGTCCATGACCCGGGCGAGGATGTCGTCGTTGCCGGCCAGGAGGTTCATGCCGTCGATGGGCTGCATGTCCTCGTAGCGGGCCTGCTTGACGGCGGCGATGTTCTCCGTCTCGGCGAGCTCGGCCAGGAGGTCGTTGGGGATGTCCGTGGCCGTGCGGCTCGGGATGTTGTAGACGACGATCGGGCGGTCGGTGGCGGCCGCGACGGTCTCGAAGTGGGCCTTGATGCCGCGGCGGTTGGGGCGGTTGTAGTAGGGCGTGACGACGAGCATGGCGTCGACCCCGATCTCGCTTGCGCGCTCGGTCAGCTCGACGCTGTGGCGGGTGTCGTTGGTGCCCGTGCCGGCGACGATGATCGCGTCCCGGCGCGTCTCAGCCACGGCCAGCTCCCAGAGGCGGATCTTCTCCTCGTCGGTGAGGGTGGGCGACTCGCCGGTGGTGCCGGCGAGGACGAGGCCGTCGGAGCCGTTCTCGAGGAGGTGGTGCATGAGCCGGAGGGCGGCGTCCTCGTCGAGCGCCCCGTCCTTGTCGAACGGGGTCACCATCGCGGTGAGGATGCCGCCGATGCTCATGTCACGGCCAAAGCGGGGGTTCACTGTTGGAGCGGCTTGAAGGGGTCGGGTGACGTGTCGGCCTGCCCGCCTCCGGTGCTCTCCGGGGTCTCCGCCCGGCGGGTGGGCTCCGGGCCGACGGGGTGGTCCTCCGCCGGATCGCGTTCCGCTCCTGCCGGGTCCTCCGAGGCGGGCTCGGGGGGCGGTGCAGGGGAGGCTGGTTCGGCCGGAGCGGCCGGGGCTGAAGGGCTCGCGGCGACCGGCTCAGCCGGCGCGTCCTGGATCGGCCGGCCGTGCTCGTCGTATTTCACTCCGCCCTCGCCCGGCTGGGCCTGAGGGGACCCGCTCTGGTTGAAGTTCTTCTGCGCCTCGTCGAGCTTCTGCTGCGCCTGCTCTGCGAGCTGCTTGGCCTTGTCCATGAAGCCCATGCGTTCTCCTCCGCCTTTACACGCGTGCGTGAGGACGGAGGGTACCGCGTGGCCCCGCCCTTCCGGAACACCCTCCTGCAGCCCTTCCGGAACACCCCCTGCAAATGGCAGAATTGCCCGTCTAGCGATGGCGACGACGCGCGACTACAGCCACCGTACGGTGATCGAGAAGCTGGGGGTCGGCCCCGACGAGCGCGTCGAGGTCTCGGGGGACGTCGGTCCCGGCCTGCGACGCGACGTCAAGGAGGCCATCGGCCGCGGCCTGGTCAAGTCCGGCGAGCTCGACGGCGCCATCGTCCTCGTCGAGTCAGAGGACGAGGCCAAGCAGGCGCTGGTCCGCTACCGCCCGCGCCTCCGCGACACCGGCTACCTCTGGATGATCACCCGGAAACGGGGACACGAGGGCTACCTCAACCAGATGGCACTCGTCCCCCACGCCAAGAAGCTCGGCCTGATCGACAACAAGACCTGCTCGATCGACGAGGACCGAAGCGGAATCCGCTTCGTGATCCCGCGCGCGCTGCGAAAGAACGCCGCCTGAGGGGGTGGGTAGTTCCAGTACCGCATACGTGTACTGAAACGACCCACCCCCCTCAGTACCATCGGCAGATCGCCACCGACGCATCGACCCCCCTCCCTCTCCGCCCGTCCGAAGCGGACCGTGAACGGGTGGCGCAGGAGCTGCGCGCGGGCAGCGCCGACGGGCGCCTCTCCATCGACACCTTCTCCGAGCGCATCGAACGCCTGCTGACAGCCCGCAGCAGAGGCGAGCTCGATGCCCTCGTCGCCGACGTCCGCCCGCCCGGCCGTCTGCGTCGGGTGATGCTGCGAGCGGTGGCCTGGTGGTCCACCCTCGACCGCGACCTGCGCGCCGCCTGGCAGCGCCCCCACATGCCGGTCCTGGCGCTGCCGACGGCGGACGGCCCCGTGACCCTCGGCCGCTCGCGCGACTGCGACTGCGTTCTGGCCGAGCCGAGCGTCTCGCGCCGCCACGCCGAGCTCCGCCGCGAGGGCGGCCGCTGGCTCCTCCGCGACCTCGGCTCCCGCAACGGCACCCGCGTGAACGGCGTGCGTCTGCTCGACGAGGCCGAGGTCTGGCCGGGCGACCGCGTCAGCCTCGGGGACGCGCGCTTCCGGCTCGGCGAAGCGCCCACGGTGCGCTGAGGCGCTGACGGCCGCGGTGACACTGCCGTTCGCGGATCGTGCGCGATGCACCTGCAGCCGCTCGGCGCGTCAGTGTGCCCGTGGCCGTTCGGCTTGCGGTGCATCCGTTGCGAAGCGCAGCAAGGTCACCACTGCCAGCGCAGTCATGATCACCGCGCTCGCCACGCACCACTGGCAGATCGCGTCGATCTCGAACAGCTCCACGTAGGTGAGCCACGCGCTGAAGCCGAACCCGGCGAGCGCCAGCACCGCGCCGGCGAAGCGGCCCACGTCGCCCGGGAGCGCCAGTGAGGCCAGGATCGCGCCGTAGCCGATCAGCCCGAGCAGCGCCACGGGTACCCCGGCCAGCTCGGCGTAGTCGGAGTTCTGCACCTTCTCGCACCCGCCCGAGCCGCCCGCACAGATCGCCTCGAGATCCGCATAGTGGACTCAGGTGAGGTACCCCGCCACCCCGACTCCGGCCAGCGCCAGCACCGCGGCGGCGCTGCGCAGCCTGCGTTCGCTCATCCGCCCCCGAGCGCCTCGCCGAGCGCGTCGATCTCGATCGGCTCGGGCTCCCCGCCATCTCTTGCCAGGTAGAACGCCGGCGTTCCCTCCACCCGGAGCCGCCGCGCCATCCGCTCCGCTTCCCGCGTGAGCTCCTCAGCCTGTTGGCTGCCGAAGTCGGCCGTCAGCTGCTCCATGTTCAAGCCGGATCCGCCGCGCGAGCCGCTCCAGAAACGGGTCCGTCGCGTAGCCGGAGTTCTCAGGCCCCTGGTTGCGAGGGCGGCAGCCCCGACGAGCCAGCCGACGCGCGTCAAAGCAGGTGCTCGAGCCCGATCGTGGGTGAGCGCTCCAGCGACCCCACGCGGCGGACGGCGAGCAGCACACCGGGCATGAACGACTGGCGGTCGATCGAGTCGTGGCGGATCGTAAGCGTCTGGCCCGCGCCGCCGAAGATCACCTCTTGGTGCGCGACAAGTCCCGGCAGGCGGACCGAGTGGATCGGCTCGTGTACGTTGCCGCCCGCGTCCCTCACCAGCTCGGCCGTGCGGGCCGCGGTGCCGGACGGGGCGTCGATCTTGCGGTCGTGGTGCAGCTCGACAATTTCGCACTCGGGCATGTGCGCCGCGGCATGCCGGGCGAAGATCATCATCAGCACCGCGCCGATGGCGAAGTTCGGAGCGACGAACAGGTTTGCGGTCCCCACCCGTTCGAAGCCGGAGAAATCGGCCCCCGAGGTGCCCACCACGCAGTGGACGCCGGCCTCCAGGCAGAGCCGCGCGTTGTCGGCCGCGCAGTCCGGGACCGAGAAGTCGACGACCACGTCCGCGTCGGCCAGCACGTCCGCCAGCGCCGTGTCGAGCAGCGGGTCGGCGCGGCCGACGAGCGCCATGTCGTCGGCATGCTCGACCGCGTCGCAAACCGTCTGGCCCATGCGCCCGGCGGCGCCCGAGACCGCGACGTTGATCAAGCGGCCTCCGCCAGCTGAGGCGACACCGCCTCGAGCGCGATCCTGAAGACGTCCTCGTCGCCGCCCACGCCGGCGGCGGACAGCCGTTCCGGCCGCCACAGCTCGGCGGCCAGCGCGGCCAGGTCCTCGAGCGTCACAGCGTCGAACGCGGCCAGCACCTCGTCCACGGTCAGGAGCGGCACGCCCATCAGCACGGAGCTCCCGAGCCGGTTCATGCGCGTGAGCGTCGACTCCATAGACAGCACGGTGCGGCCCTTCACGTTCTCGCGGGCCAGCTCGAGCTCCGCCTCGGACACGCCGTCATCCTGCAGGCGGCGCAGCTCGGCGCCGATCACCTCCACCGCCTCCCGCAACCGGTCGGGCCGCGTGCCCACGTAGAGCCCGACCTGCCCGGAGTCCTGGTAGTGGTTGGCGTACGAGTAGACCGCGTAGGCGAGGCCGCGCTTCTCGCGCACCTCCTGGAACAGCCGCGAGGAGGTCGAGCCGCCCAGGAGGGTGTCGAGCACCCGCAGCGCGAAGCGGCGATCGTCCCCACGCGGGATGCCCGGGCCGCCGAGGCAGACGTGGTACTGCTCCGTCTCCTTGCGGTGGAAGCCGAGCACCGGCGCGGGGCCCTTCGGCGACGCCGCCGGCACCGGCGCGGGCGCCCCCGACGTCGGGAAGGCCGAGTCGACGAGGGACACGATCGCCTCGTGGTCGAGGTTCCCCGCCGCCGCGACGACCATGTTGCCGGGCACGTAGCGCCCGTCGTGCCAGGCCGCGATCTGCGGCACGGCCACCGACGAGACCACCTCGGCCCGGCCGATGATCGGCCGCCCGAGCGGGTGGTCGCGGAAGATCGCGGCGGCCATCACGTCGTGGACCTTGTCGGACGGCTCGTCCTCGTACATGGCGATCTCCTCGATCACCACGTCGCGCTCGGAGTCCACGTCCGGGTAGGCCGGGTGGAGCACCATGTCCTGGAGCACGTCGAAGGCGCGCTCGAGGTGGCCGTCGAGGAAGCGGGAGTAGACGGAGGTCGTCTCCTTGCCGGTGCCGGCGTTGACCTCCGCCCCCATCGCGTCGAATGCCTCGTCGATCTCGCGCGAGCTGAAGCGTTCCGTGCCCTTGAAGAGCAGGTGCTCCAGGAAGTGCGAGATGCCGGCCTGCTCGGTGCCCTCGTCACGCGAACCGGCCCGGATCCACATGCCGAGCGCGATGGACCGCACCGAGGGCATCGCCTCGGTGACGACCCGTACGCCCGAGTCGAGCGTCGTGAGCCGAGCCGGCTCTGTGCTCACCTTCGGCGCTTCCTTACTCCGTGCGCTGGCGATCCCGGTCGCGGTCGCGCTCCCGCGGGCGCCGGTCCCGGTCGCGCGGGCGGCGGTCCCGCCCGCGGCCGTTCCCGCGGTCCCCGCGGTCCCCGCGGCCGCCCTTGTCGCCGGTGCCCATCGAGGCCAGCTCGTCGGCCGACTTGCCGGCGATCTCCGGGTCCTCGGCGAGGCGCAGGCCGATCCGGCCCCGCTCGCGGTCGACCTCGACCACCTTCACGTGCAGCTCGTCGCCGCGGTTCACGACCTCCTCCACCGTGTTCGGGCGCTGGCCCGGTGCGATGTTGGAGATGTGCAGCAGGCCGTCGGTGCCCTTGGCCAGCTCGACGAAGGCGCCGAACGTGGTCGTCTTCACGACCTTGCCGGTGAACTCGTCGCCGACCTCGACCTCCTTGGTCATCGAGCGGATCCGGTCCACCAGGGCGTCGCCCTGCTCGCCGGTCTGCGCGTAGATGCGCACCGTGCCGTCGTCGTCGATGTCGATCTGGGCGTCGAACTCCTCG
>JBKGUS010000078.1:0-3055 GCA_046462295.1 Thermoleophilaceae bacterium
GACATGAAGGTCGTCGCCGAGGGCATCGAGACGGCCGAGCAGCTCGCGGCGGTGAGCGCCGCCGGCTGCGACGCCGTCCAGGGCTACCTGCTGGCCAGGCCCGCGGCGGAGGAGTCGCTGCCCGCGGCGCTCGCCTCGGCCATCCGGTCCGCCAGGACCTGACGGCGGAAGTCGAAGATCGCCTCGACGTCGCGGCGGACGAAGAGCCGGTCGGCGAGCGCGCCCACCGGCCCGAACGGGATCGCGTACCGGACGACGTCGCGCATGAGCGTCCCGTCGCGATGGGGCTCGAACGTGTGCGTGTGGTGCCACAGCGCGTAGGGCCCGGAGACCTGCACGTCGATGAAGCGGTGCGGCGGCTCCCACGCCTGGATCGACGTGAGCCAGCGGACCGGCACGCCGCGGAAGCGCAGGGCGTACTGGATGATCGTGCCCTTGCCCATCTCGATCGGGCCGGGCGTGACGACCGCGAAGCGCAGGAACGAGGGCGTGATCGCCTCGAGGTTCAGCGCGTCGGCGAAGAAGGGGAAGACCTCGTCCGGCGTGCCGGGGAGGACCTGGGAGCGTTCGACGGTGGTGGTGCGCACCTAGGGTGTACGGACGGTGGACCTCACGAGCGCACCCGTCCCGGCGCTCGGGCCCGACGATCACGTCCGGGGGCCCGACCACGCCCCGCTCGTCCTCGTGTACGCGGACTTCGCGTGCCCGCACTGCGCGGTCGCCCACGCGCGGATCCAGGAGAGCGGCGCGCACCTGCGGGTCGTCTTCCGCCACTTCGCGCTGAAGGCCAAGCACCCGCGCGCCCCGGCGCTGGCCGCCGCGGCCGAGGCGGCGGCGCTGCAGGGCGCGTTCTGGCCGTTCCACGACAGCCTCTACGCCGACCAGGGCAGCCTCGCCGACCCGCACCTGTGGGCCCGCGCGGAGGCCCTGGGGCTCGACGTCGAGCGCTTCGACGCCGACCGGCGCTCGGAGGCCGTCGCGGCCCGCGTCACCCGCGACGTGCGGGGCGCGATGCGGGCCGGCGTGACCGCCACGCCGACGCTCGTCATCCAGGGGGCGCTGGAGGCCGGACCGCCCACCACCGCTAGACTCCTGGGCGTTCCGAATGACGAGAAGTACGAAGGGGTGCGCCGATCGGGCGGCCCGAGGAAGGACAACTGAATATGAGTGACGCCGTGAAGACCGTCTCGGTCGAGATCGCTGGAAGCGAGATCACCTTCGAGACCGGCAAGATGGCCAAGCAGGCCTCCGGCGCCGTCGTCGTCCGTCAGGGCGACACCGTGGTCCTCAGCACAGCGACCATGGGCAACCTTCGTGATGCGGACTTCCTTCCGCTCACGGTGGACATCGAGGAGCGGATGTACGCGGCCGGGAAGATCCCCGGCTCGTTCTTCAAGCGCGAGGGCCGCGCGGGGGAGAAGGCGACGCTGATCGCCCGCATGATCGACCGGCCGCTGCGGCCGCTCTTCCCGAAGGGCTGGCGCCGCGAGACCCAGCTGGTCTCGATCCCGATGTCGGTCGATCACGAGAACCCCTACGACATCCTCGCGATGAACGGCGCCAGCGCCGCGCTGATGGTGTCGAACATCCCCTTCCCGGCGCCCGTGGGCGCCGTTCGCATCGGTCAGGACGCCGAGGGCAACTTCCTCGTCAACCCGGACGAGGAGTGGCTGCTCGAGTCCCCGCTCGACCTCGTGGTCGCGGGCACCGAGGAGGCCATCCTGATGGTTGAGGCGGGCGCCAACGAGATCGCCGAGGCCGAGGTCCTCGACGCGCTCGACATCGCCCACGCCGCGATCAAGGAGATCTGTCAGGCCCAGCACGATCTGCGCCGCCAGGCAGGCAAGGAGAAGGACGAGGTCGTCGCGCCAGAGGTGGACGAGGGCATCGCCGCCGAGCTGCAGGACCGCTTCGGCGCCGCCCTCGAAGAGGCCACCCAGGTGGTCGACAAGCTCGAGCGCCAGGACGCCACCAAGCGGGTCGAGGAGGAGGCGCTCGAGGCGCTCTCCGGCGACCCCGAGGCGGAGGACCACGGCGAGCGGCGCGGCGCCGTCCAGCTCGCCTTCGACAAGCTCGAGAAGGACATCATCCGCAGGCGCATCGCCGTCGAGAAGAAGCGCCCCGACGGCCGTGCCGCCGAGGAGATCCGCGACATCTGGATCGAGGTCGGGGTCGCGCCGCGCACGCACGGCTCGGCGATCTTCACCCGTGGACAGACGCAGGCCTTCTCGGTCGCCGCGCTCGGCACCACGCGTGAGGAGATGCGGCTCGACACGCTCGGCCTGCAGGAGGCCAAGCACTACTTCCACCACTACAACTTCCCGCCGTTCTCGGTCGGGGAGGCCGGGTTCATGCGTGGGCCGAAGCGCCGCGACATCGGCCACGGCGCGCTCGCGGAGCGGGCGCTCGTGCCGGTGCTGCCGTCGACCGACGACTTCCCGTACACGATCCGGGTGGTGTCCGACATCCTCGAGTCGAACGGCTCGTCCTCGATGGCCTCGGTGTGCGGCTCCTCGCTCTCGCTGATGGACGCCGGGGTGCCGCTGAAGGCTCCGGTGGCCGGCGTGGCGATGGGCCTCATCAAGGAGGGCGACGACTACATCGTCCTCACCGACATCGCGGGCGTGGAGGACCACCTGGGCGACATGGACTTCAAGGTCGCCGGCACCTCCGACGGCATCACCGCCCTTCAGATGGACATCAAGATCACCGGTGTGACGTTCGACATCCTCCGCGACGCGCTCTCGCAGGCCAGGGACGCCCGCATGACGATCCTCGGCAAGATGAACGACGCGATCCCCGAGCCGCGCTCGGAGCTGTCGCAGTACGCGCCGCGGATCAGCGCCATTCAGATCGACACCGAGAAGATCGGCGCCGTGATCGGCAAGGGTGGCGAGACGATCCGCGCCCTGTGCGAGGAGTTCGACGCCCAGATCGACATCGACGACGACGGCACGGTGCGCATCTACGCGCAGACCGGCGAGCAGGGCGACGCCCTGGTGGACCGGATCCGCTCGATGACCAAGGAGGTCGAGGTCGGCGACGAGTTCACCGG
>JBKGUS010000079.1:0-4450 GCA_046462295.1 Thermoleophilaceae bacterium
ACGTCCACGGCGCTCCCCGATGGAAGCGCCGTGGACGTTCAGTTCCATGCGAGGGCGGTTCGCGGACCATCATTTGCTTTACACGCCGTAAAGTACGGCGGGGTTTACGGCCTGTCAAGTTGCAACGGCCCCGGAGCCTCAGAACGGCGGCGGGCCGAGGATCTCGAAGCGGGCCTCGGCGGCCGCCGCCGCCATCGCCGGCATGTCCGGCGGGCCGTCGGGCGGCGGGGGCAGCGTGCGCGCCGGCGCCGGGCGGCCGACGGCGGCGAAGAAGCGGTCGTGGCCGGCGGGCACGTCGAGCACCAGGCAGCGCGCCGGCGCGTCGGCGCGCACCGCGTGCGGTGTCCCGCGCGGGACGAGCACCGTATCGCCGGGCCCCGCGCCGACCTCCGCGCCATCGAGGTGGAAGGTCATGCGCCCGTCGAGCACATGGAACGTCTCGTCCTCGTGTCGCTGCACGTGCAGCGGCGTGACGCTGCCTTCCGGAAGGTGCTGCTCGATCAGCGAGAAGGAGCCGTCGCTCTGCTCGCCGGTGACCTGCGGGACCATCAGAGTGTCAAGGAACCAGATTGCGTCGGCCATTGCAGCCGCCTCCCGGCGGATAGACTCCGTTTCGGAGTCAAGAGTAGGTCCGAATCAGAGCTTTGTCAACCGAGCTGCTGAAACCATGGTCGTACGTCGTCCTGGCGCTGATCGGCGAGGGCGGCGCGGCCCCGCACGACCTCGTGGACATGATGCGCCGTGGCGGGCGGCTGTTCTACGCCGCGGCGCCGAGCCAGGTGTACGCCGAGCCCAAGCGCCTCGAAGGGCTCGGGTACGTCACCTCGCGCCGCGAGCCCGGCCGCACGCGCGAGCGCACCGTCTATGCGCTCACCGATCGCGGACGCGAGGCGCTGCGCGCATGGTTGGCACAGCCGGCGCCGTTCCCGCGCATCCAAAACGAGGCGAACGTCCGCCTGCTCGCCGGCGACCTGATCGATGACGCGACGATCGTGCGCAGCTTCGTCGCCATGCGCACGGAGCTGGACGAGCTGGAGGCGCTTGTCGCCGAGGGCGAGGCTCTGGCGACCGAGGTGCCCGATCGCGAGCGCTACCTGCGCCTGTCCTTCTCCCTGGCGCGCAAGCTGCTGGACGCGCACCGCGAATGGGTCGCCGAGATCGAGCACGAACTTGGCGACCGATGACGCTCTCGCGCCGCGGCCGGTCTCCTTTACCGCTCCGGCCGCGACGCCACCGTCTCCGCGCCGTGAGCCGGGCACTCCCAGAAACGAACATACCCGGCCGGCGGTTCATCTCAGGTCGCGGCCCTCCGCCCGGCATCACTACGACCCGTCGGGACGCTTGACCTCGCCGCGCCAGCCGCCCGTCTCGGATCCGCGGGACTCGATCAGCTCCTTGAAGCGCTCCAGGTCGCCCTTCACCCGGCGGTCCGGGGCTCCGAGGGCCGTGCCGATCTTCTCCTTGAGCCCCTCGGGCATGAAGTCCATCTGCACCATCACGCGGGTCGTGCCGTCGTCGATGCGGTGGAACGTCACGGCGCCGGCGTTCTCCTTGCCCTCGGTGTTGCGCCAGGCGACGCGCTCGTCGGGCCGCTGCTCGGTCACCTCGGCGTCCCACTCATGGCGCGAGCCGCCGAACTCGGCCACCCAGTGGAGGTGGGTGTCGTCGAGCTGCCTGACCTCCTCCACGCCGTCCATGAAGCGCGGGAACTCCTCGAACTGAGTCCACTGGTTGTAGACCGTGCTGAGCGGCGCGTCGACCTCGATCGATTGCTCGATGGTGGACATCTGTCCCTCCTCGAATCGAATGTCTTCGACTGGCTACCCGACGGCCCCTGCGAAAAACTGCGGGGCGAGTAGGGACGCGGCAGGCCGCCGGGCCAGGGCGCGCAGGGGCACCGGCAGGGATGCAGCGGCCGCGATACGCGGTGACGGCGGCGCAAGGGACCTTGCGTCCCGTCGCTCCGCGCTCCTAGCGTCTCCGCGCAATGCTTCGGGAGGCCAAGAATTGCGCCTTCGTTCGCCAAGGCGTGATCCGGCGGCGCTACGCGTTCGTCGTCGGGTCGCGCGGCGTGGGCGTCCTCCGCCAGGGTTCGTTCGCTCGCGCCGCGCGGGCCCAGCTGGACGAGCCCGTTCCCCTGATGGAGACGGGAGCGCGGCGCTGGTGGTGGTATCGCGACCGCTTCTGGTGGGAGGACGAGGGCTATGGCCCCGACGACGTGGTGGCGCTCGTCGCCGACCGCGAGCGCCGCGCGCGCCGGCGCCTCGATCGCGCGCACGCCGCCCTGGAGCGGGAGCGCGAGGCCGCGCGGCCGCCGGGTCGGGGGCGCTCCGTGGCTTCGCACCTCCGCGAACCGCTGCCGCGCGACGTCCGCCTCGCCGTCTGGCGCCGCGACCGCGGACGCTGCCGCGAGTGCGGCAGTGGCTTCGACCTCCAGTACGACCACGTGATCCCGCTCGCACTCGGCGGGGCGTCCAGCGTGGACAACCTCCAGCTCCTCTGCGGCGACTGCAACCGCGCCAAGGGCGCGTCGCTCTAGGACTCGCAGGCCACCCCGTCGCCATCGCCGTCGAGCCCGTACGGGTCGTCGCCGCTCACATGCACCGGGCCGTTCACGTAGCTCGGCCCGTTGCCGGACCCGCCGGCGCAGTCGACGTCCGGTCCCGGCGGCAGGCACGGGTCGTAGCCCTGACAGTCCTGCGGCGGGCGCGGGGGCTCGGGCGGCGCGGGCGCCGGCGGGCGAGGGGCCGGTCTGCACTCGGCTCGCGTCAGGCGCACTCGCCCGCCGCCCGTCTTTCGCATCCGCGTCCTCACGGCCACCCACGACTGCCGCCGCGGCGCCAGCACCCATCGGCCGCTGAAGTGCTGCCGGACAACCCGCCTACTGCAGGCGTCCCGGTCGCGGCTCAGCACGCGCACGCTGATCACCGCCCGGCCGCCTGACAGCCGCGCCCGCGCCGAGCTGACCGACGCCCCAAGAGAGCGGCGATATCCCGAACGCCACGCCCCGAACGACCCGAGGTCCCTCCGCACCGGCCGGCCCAGCATCCCCCACGCCGCCGCGAACCGGCGGCTCGACACACGCGCGTAGTAACGCCGCATGAAGGCAACGGCCGAGAGCCGCCGCTCGAGGAGCTCGTCCTCACGCGAGCGACTGAAGTCGCCGCCGCAGCGAGCGTGGACGCCCTGGGTCGGGTCGGGCATCAGCGTCACTGCGCGCCCCAGGACGAGCTGCTCGAGCGCGGCTGTGGCCCGATCCGCTCCGCAGGCCCCGACCTCCGGCGTGTCGATGCCGATCAGCCTGACCCTCACCACCGACCCGTCCATGAGCTGGGCGTCGACGGTGTCCCCGTCCACCACATGACTGACCGTCGCCGGCTGGCTCTCCTGGGCAGCGGCCGGAGCCGCCGCGCCTACCAGCAAAAACGAAAGGAGGAGGAGACCCCCGAGCCGGGCCGTCACGCCGCGCGGCGCGGGCCGCCGCGGACTTCCTGCAAGAGCCCGTCGCGGAAGCGGTAGGTCCAGCTGAGCTGGCTCTCGGCGAAGCCTCCGGTCGAGCGCACCACCCGGAGCGAGCCGTTCGCGACGACCTCGTTGCCGCATTCCTCGATGCTCGACAGCCGCGCCGTGAGCATCGTTCCGGCCTCGATCTGGTCGCGGTAGAAAGCGCGCACCTCGTCGGGGCCGCGCAGCACGACACCGTCGCCCAAGTAGGGCGCAAACTCCACATCGTCGTGCGAGTGGCTGAGCAGGTGCTCGATCGCCGCCTCCAGGCCACCTTCGCCCAGCACCTCGAAGGCGTCCTTCACCACCCGTAGGTTCGGCGATTCCGCGTGATCAAGCCCCGGCTCGACGGGGCCAGCCATCGAGTCCATTCATGCCGAGTGTCGCAGCACCGGAGGCGCTTGCCAACCCCGATCTTCAGGAATTGATAATCCGGTGTCCAACTGCCGGCTCGGCACCGGTTGAAGTATCACCTCCGTCCCGTGACGGTCGTCTACATCGTCATCTCCCACCGCAATCCGGAGCAGGTGGTGCGGCTGGTCCGCGTCCTGCGCGAGGGGCCGTCGGCGCGAGTGCTCGTGCGGCACGACCCGCGCGGGGAGCGGCTCGAGGGCGAGCAGATCGAGGCGGCGGGGGGCGAGCTGCTGCAGGACCGGATCAAGACGAGCTGGGGCGGGTGGTCGCAGTTCAACCTGATCCTCGCCTGCCTGCGGGAGGCGATGGCGCGGCACGATCCCGACTGGGTGCTCGTGCTATCCGGCCAGGACTACCCGCTGCGGCCGCTCGCCGACATCGAAGCCGATCTCCACGCCAGCCCCGCCGACGCCCGCCTGGGCTCCGTTCGCCAGGTCGAGAGCCGGCGTCCCGCCGCCGGGGACGACGAGTTCTTCCTCCGCTGCCGCTACCGCCACTACGCGCGCCCGCGTGTATTCCCGTCGTCGCTGCC
>JBKGUS010000080.1:0-5049 GCA_046462295.1 Thermoleophilaceae bacterium
AACAGCGCCACCATCTGCGGCATGGCCGTCATCTTCACGCTGCGCGCCGCCGGGACCCCCACCGCGGTGCCGAGCGCGATCCCGACCGCGATCAGCCAGTAGTCGCCGACGAAGTCCCACGTCAGCGTGGCCACTACGGCGATCGCCATCCCGACCGCGGCGATGACGTTCCCCCGGCGGGCCGTGCGCGGGTGGTTGAGCAGCCGCAGGCCGAAGATGAAGCAGGCGAACGCCGCGAGGTAGAGGACCCTGATGAAGTCTGGGTCCGTCAGGAACGAGGCCGTGACCGTCAGTCTCGCCTCCTGAACATCTCCAGCATGCGGTCGGTGACCAGGAAGCCGCCGACGATGTTGATCGTGCCGAACGCGACCGCCACGACCAGCAGCAGCTCGTCGAGGAAGCCCGTCGCCTCGCCGATCAGGAGCAGGCCGCCGAGCAGCACGATTCCGTGGATCGCGTTGGTGGCCGACATCAACGGGGTGTGAAGCGTGTTCGGGACCTTCGAGATCACCTCGAACCCGACGAAGGCCGCCAGGACCAGGATCGTCAGCTCCGTGAGCAGGTCCATCAGGCCGCCGCCCCAGCCGCATTGCGCGCCCCCTCGTGCACGATCTCCCCGTCGCGCGTGATGCAGGCCCCCTTCACGATCTCGTCCTCGAAGTCCAGGCTGAGCGCGCCCTCCTCGCCGGCCATCAGCTGCAGCAGCGACTGCACGTTGCGCGCGTACAGCGACGACGCGTGGTCGGGCATCGTCGAGGCCAGGTTGAGCGGCCCGGCGATCGTGACGCCGTCCCTGACCACGGTCTCGCCCGGCTCGGTCAGCTCGCAGTTGCCGCCGGTCTCGGCCGCCAGGTCCACGATCACGGACCCCGGCTTCATGTTCCTCACCGCCTGCTCCGTCACCAGGAGCGGCGCCGGCCGGCCCGGAACGGCGGCCGTCGAGACCACCGCGTCGACCTTGCCGATCTCCTCGGCCAGCAGCTCGCGCTGGCGCTGCTGCTCCTCCTCGGTCAGCTGGCGCGCGTAGCCGCCCGCCGCCTCGGCGTCCTCCAGGCCCATGTCGAGCTCCAGGAAGCGCGCCCCGAGCGACTCGATCTGCTCCTTCACGGCCGAGCGCACGTCGAAGGCCTGCACCGCCGCGCCGAGCCGCCGGGCGGTCGCGATCGCCTGGAGCCCGGCCACCCCGGCGCCCAGCACCAGCACCTTGGCCGGGCGGACGGTGCCGGCGGCCGTCGTCAGCATCGGGAAGAAGCGCGGCAGCTGCTGGGCGGCGATCAGCGCGGCCCGGTAACCGCCGACGGTCGCCTGCGAGGAGAGCGCGTCCATCGACTGGGCCCGCGTGATGCGCGGAATCGCCTCCATCGCGAAGCTCGTCACGCCCGCCTCCGCCAGCGCCCGCACCGTGTCGCGGGCGGTCAGGGGCTGCAGGAACCCGACCAGCACTGTGCCCCGCCCCAGCCGACCGACCTCCTCGATCGAGGGCGGCGCCACCTTTGCCACGACCTCACCGGACCAGCCGTCGCCGAGCGTCGCTCCGGCGCGCTCGTAGGCGTCGTCCGGCTGATGCGCCGCTTCGCCGGCGCCTCGCTCGACGGTCACGGAGACGCCGCCACCCACGAGGCGCTGCACCACCTCCGGCACGAGCGCCACCCGCCGCTCGCCACTCGCGGTTTCCTTGGGGACCGAGACGTTCAGGGGCGCGGCATCCTACACATCCCCTCCGCCACCGGTGGCGACAGATCCCGAGTCCGGCTGCCGACGGGGCTACACTCGTCAGCAGGCCTCGAGGGTTCGAGGCCGCCCATGGACCAGAAGACGGTTGAGAAGATAGATCGCGTAGTCGTGCGCTTCGCGGGCGACTCCGGCGACGGCATGCAGCTGACGGGCAGCCGCTTCACCGATGCCACCGCGGTCGTGGGCAACGATCTGGCCACGCTCCCCGACTTCCCGGCCGAGATCCGTGCCCCCGCGGGCACCCCCCACGGGGTCTCTGCCTTCCAGATCCACTTCGCCTCGCGCGACATCCTCACGCCGGGCGACCACCCCAACGTGCTCGTGGCGATGAACCCCGCCGCGCTCATCACGCAGCTCGGGGCCGTGGAGAAGGGCGGCACGGTGATCGTCAACGAGGACGGCTTCACCGACCACAACCTGCGCAAGGCCGGCTACGCGTCGAACCCGCTCGAGGACGACTCGCTGGACGACTATCAGGTCTTTCGCGTGCCGATGACGTCGATGACGGTGCGGGCCACGGAGGGGATCGAAGGCATCACGGCCCGCGACGCGGCGCGCTGCAAGAACCTCTTCGCCCTCGGGCTCGTCTCGTGGATGTACGGGCGGCCCACCGAGCCGAGCGTCGACTGGGTCGAGAAGAAGTTCGCGGACAAGCCGCCCGTGCGGGATGCCAACCTGGCCGCCTTCCGTGCCGGCTACAACTTCGGCGAGACGGCCGAGCTGCTCGCGGTGCACTACGAGGTCGAGCCCGCGCCGGCGCCGCCCGGCACCTACCGCAACGTGAACGGAACGCAGGCGCTCGCGCTCGGGCTGATCGCGGCGTCCGTCCAGTCCGGACTCCAGCTGTTCCTCGCCTCGTACCCGATCACGCCCGCGTCGGAGCTGCTGCACGCGCTGTCGCGCCACCGCCGCTTCGGCGTGCACACGATCCAGGCCGAGGACGAGATCGCGGCGGCCAACATGGCGCTCGGGGCGGCCTTCGCGGGCCGCCTCGGCGTGACCGCCACGAGCGGGCCCGGCATGGACCTGAAGGCCGAGACGATCGGGCTGGCGGTGGCCCTGGAGCTTCCGCTCGTGGTGGTCGACATCCAGCGCGCCGGCCCCTCCACGGGCATGCCGACGAAGACCGAGGCGGCCGACCTGCTGATGGCCCTGTACGGGCGCCACGGCGAGTCGCCGCTGCCGGTGGTGGCGCCGAGCACGCCGGCGGACTGCTTCGCGACTGCGCTCGACGCCGTGCGGATCGCGGTCACCCACCGGACGCCCGTGATCCTGTTGAGCGACACCTTCCTGGCCAACTCGTCGGAGCCGTGGAAGCTGCCCGAGGTCGACTCGCTGCCCGAGATCGACCCCCGTTTCGCCACCGACCCGTCGGGCTTCCAGCCCTACTCGCGCGACGAGAAGCTGGCACGGCCCTGGGCGGTGCCCGGCACGCCGGGGCTGCGCCACCGGATCGGCGGGCTCGAGAAGGAGGACGGTACGGGCAACATCTCCTACGACCCCGTCAACCACGCCCACATGACGCGCCTGCGGGCCGAGCGGGTGGCGCGCGTGGACGTGCCCGACGTGGAGGTCGACGACCCCGACGGCGAGGCCGCGCTGCTAGTGCTCGGCTGGGGCTCGAGCTACGGCGCCATCCAGGGCGCCGCGCGGCGGCTGCGACGCGAGCAGGGCGTGAAGGTGGCGACCGCGCACATACGGCACCTGAACCCGCTGCCGGGCAACCTCGAGGAGGTTCTGCGCTCCTATGAGCGCGTGCTCGTGCCGGAGACGAACATGGGTCAGCTCGTGAAGCTGCTGCGGGCCGAGTACCTGCTCGACCTCGAGAGCTTCTCCAAGGTGGACGGCATGCCGATCCTCACCGCCGACGTGATGGCCGCGATCTCGGAGCGGCTCTGATGGCGGGCGGGAACGGATCGCGGTCCGGCAACGGCGCGGGGGGAAGGGATCCGCTCGCGCGCACCGCGCGCTCCCCGCACGGCGTCGAGCTGCCGCTCACCAAGGCCGACTTCTCATCCGACCAGGAGACACGCTGGTGCCCAGGCTGCGGGGACTACGCGGTCCTGGCATCGGTGCAGGGCTTCATGCCGGAGCTCCGCATCCCGCCCGAGAAGATCGTGTTCGTCACGGGCATCGGTTGCGCGGGGCGCTTCGTGTACTACATGGATACCTACGGGATGCACGGCATCCATGGGCGCGCGCCGGCGCTTGCGACTGGTGTGGCGACCGCGCGGCCCGACCTGTCGGTGTGGGTGGTGAGCGGCGACGGCGACGCCCTGTCGATCGGCGGCAACCACCTGATCCACGCCCTGCGCCGCAATGTGCCGGTCAAGATTCTGCTGTTCAACAACCAGATCTACGGGCTGACGAAGGGCCAGTACTCGCCGACGAGCGAGGAGGGCAAGGTCACGAAGTCCACCCCGTTCGGCTCGCAGGACCACCCCTTCAACCCGGTGTCGCTGGCGCTGGGGGCGGAGGCCACCTTCGTAGCCCGCACGGTCGACACCGACAAGAAGCACATGGCCGCGACGCTGCGCGCGGCGGCGGCGCACACCGGGGCGGCTTTCGTCGAGATCTACCAGAACTGCAACGTCTTCAACGACGGCGCGTTCGACGCGGTGCGCGCCAAGGGCCAGAAGGAGCTGAACCAGATCCGCCTGGAGCACGGCGAGCCGATCCGCTTCGGCGCCGAGGGCGAGCGCGGGGTGGCGCGCGGAGCCGACGGGCGTCTCGAGCTGGTCGACGTCGCCTCCGTCCGGGAGGAGGCGCTCGTCGTGCACGACGCCGAGCGCCAGGAGCCGAGTCTCGCGTTCGAGCTCGCCCACCTGGCCGCCCGCCCGACCGGCCCGACGCCGATCGGCGTGTTCCGCGCGGTGGACCGGCCCGTGTACGGAGGCGAGCTCTCTGAGTCGCTCGAGGAGGCGCGCGCGTCGGTGGGGCGGGAGGAGCTCGAGAAGCTCCTCCACTCCGGCGACACCTGGACCGTCAGCTAGCCGCGCGGGCGGCCAGCGGGCGCGCGCTGCGGGCCAGCGCGGCCACCACGACCGCCAGCGCAACGAGCAGGACCAGGGCGGTCGGCAGCCCGATCGCCTCGGCGACGCTGCCGATCATGGGCGGCCCCGCGACGAAGCCCAGGTAGCCGGTCGAGGACACCGCGGCCAACGCCATGCCGGGCGACATCCCCGGCGTCGAGCCCGCGGCGCGGAAGACCACGGGGATCACGACTGCAAGGCCGGCGCCGAGCGCGGCGAAGCCGAGCAGGGCGCCGGGCACCGCGTCGGCCGCGAGTCCCGCGCCGAAGCCGGCGGCGGCGAG
>JBKGUS010000081.1:0-4971 GCA_046462295.1 Thermoleophilaceae bacterium
GTGGGAGACGGACCCGTCGCTGCAGGCGGTGGAGGGAGACAACGGCGACCGCGAGAAGCTCGAGAAGGAGAACCGCGAGCTGCGCGAGCGGCTCGAGCGGCTGGAGGAGCGGATGGGTCTGCAGCAGGGCCGCGAGGAGCCAAGCCGTGCCGGATGAGCTGGACCGCTGGGCCGCGCGGCGAGCGCCGGAGTTGCTGACGCGCGCCGAGGTGGAGGCTGTCGAGGAGCTGAAGCGCGCGCTGTTGAAGGCGGCGCTGCGGCATGAGGCGCAGGCGCGCCGCGCGTCGCCACGTCCGGCGGCCACCGAAGCGGCCCCCGCACAGCCCAAGGAGCCCGCTGCCGCTCCCGCGGGCGACGGCCTCTGGGCCTACTGCATCACGCGCGCGAGCGAAGCGCCGCAGCTCGACGGCGTGCACGGCTTGCCCGTCGAGCGCATCGAGGCGGAGGGGCTCGCGGTGCTCGTCAGCCGAGTCCCGCTCTCGGAGTTCGGCGAAGACGCCCTTCGCCGCAACCTGAACGACCTCGACTGGCTCGAGCGCGTGGCCCGCGACCACGAGACCGTTCTCGAGCGGGCCCTTGCCGGCGGCACCATCGTCCCGCTCCGCATCTGCACGATCTTCACGGACGAGGACGGCGCCATCCGGATGCTGACCGAGTGCCGCACCGCCCTCGACACCGCCCTCGACGTCCTCGACGGCCGCGAGGAGTGGGGCGTGAAGCTGACGGTCGATCGAGCGGCCCTCGAGGCCGCCGCGCGCGACCGGGCGCCGGACGATCTCGACCAGCAGCTGGAGGGCCAGAGCGCCGGCGGCGCGTACATGCTGCGCCGCCGCCGGGAGCGGCAGCTGCGCGAGGCGGCCGACCGCCTGGCCGGCGGCCTCGCCGAGGACGTGCACGCACGCCTGCAGGACTGGGCCACCGACGCCGTGGTGAACCCGCCGCAGAACCCGGAGCTGTCGGGTCACGAGGGCGACATGCTGCTGAACGCGGCCTACCTCGTGGAGGCGGCGAAGGTCGAGCGCCTGCACGAGCTCGTCGAGGAGCTGCGCGAGCGCCACCGCGAGCTCGGCGCGCGGATCGAGCTGACGGGCCCGTGGCCGCCCTACAACTTCGTTCCCCGAACCGAGTCGGCGCTGGCATGAGCCCGGGCGCTGTGAGTGCTGAGCGCGACGTGGCGCTCGTCGACCTCGTCGACCGCCTGCTGGGCGGCGGGGTCGTGATCGCTGGGGACATCACGCTGTCGGTCGCGGACGTGGACCTGGTCTACGTGGGCCTGCGCGCGCTCGTCTCGTCGGTTGCGACCGCCGAGGAGAAGGGGGTCCTGCCGCAGATGGGCTCCTCGCTCGGCAAGACCGCGCTCGACAAGGACGCGCTCGCAGGCGGCGACGCCCTCGACAGCGACGCTTTCGGCACGGACCCGTTCAAGGGCGACGCCCTCGACAGCGACGCGCTTGGGAAGAGGTCGCCGTGATCGAGCTCTACGCGATCACCGACGACCCGTCGCCACCCGACCCGCCCCTGCGCGCGTTGAAGTCGGACGGGCTGACCGCGCTGTGCGCGCCCGCCGAGCAGCGTGAGCTGACCGCCGAGGTGCTGTGGGAGCACGAGGCCGTGATGGAGTCGCTGATGGAGGAGCGCGACCTGCTGCCGATGCGCTTCGGAACGCTCGTGGAGGACGACGAGGCGGCGGTCCGGGCGCTCGAGGAGCGCCGCGAGGAGCTCCGGAGCAGCCTCGACCGGGTGCGCGGCGCGGTGGAGCTGGCCGTGCGCGCCGAGGCCAACGCCCCGAAGGATCTCGCGCTCGAGGGCACGACGGGCGCGGAGTACATCCGCGCGAAGGCGCACCGGACGGAGGCGGCACGCCTGCTGCACGAGCCGCTCGCGTTCCTCGCGCGCGAGAGCGTCGTGCAGCCCGGCCCCGAGCTGCTGCGAGCCGCATACCTCGTGGACCGCGAGGCAGTGGACAGCTTTGTCGGCCTGGTGCGGCGGCTGCAGGAGGCGCACGACGGCCTGCGGGTGCTTTGCACCGGCCCGTGGCCTCCCTACTCGTTCGCCCAGCCATGAGCGACAAGGTCCTCCACGCGCCGCCCGACCTCGACCTGTTCCCGAGCGACCATCCGCGCCTGCACAACGCGCTGAGCCGGCGCGTGAACGCCGACCCGGAGTCGGTGGAGAAGGGGCTCGCGCAACTCGTGCTGACGATCGTGGAGCTGCTGCGCCAGCTGATGGAGCGACAGGCGCTGCGGCGGATCGACGGCGGATCGCTGTCCGAGGAGCAGGTGGAGCGGCTGGGGCAGACCTTCATGGAGCTCGACCGCCGCATGGAGGAGCTGCGCGAGGAGTTCGGGCTCACGGAGGCGGACCTGAACCTGGACCTGGGTCCGCTCGGGCGCCTGCTCTGAGAGACCGAGTGCTCGCGCGCACCGCGCGCTCGCCGACCTACCCTGCGGGGAGGCGCCACGATAGCCTCCGCGCCCATGCCTACCTCCTTGGTCACAGGCGGCGCCGGCTTCCTGGGCTCGCACCTGTGCGACTACCTGCTGGCGCGCGGCCAGCGGGTCATCTGCGTCGACAACCTCGACACGGGGTCGCTCGACAACGTGCGGCACATCAAGGACGGGCCCGACTTCCGGTTCGAGATGGTCGACATCACCGACTACTACGAGATCGACGAGCCGGTCGACTTCGTGTTCCATATGGCCTCTCCGGCCTCGCCGATCGACTACGCCCGGCTGCCGCTGCACACGCTGAAGGTGGGGGCGTACGGAACGCACAACACGCTCGGCCTGGCGAAGAAGAAGCGCGCCCGCTTCCTGCTGGCGTCGACGAGCGAGGTCTACGGCGATCCGCTGGTGCATCCCCAGCCGGAGACCTACTGGGGCAACGTGAACCCGATCGGCCCGCGCGGCGTGTACGACGAGGCGAAGCGGTACGCGGAGGCGCTGACGATGGCGTACCTGCGGCAGCAGGGTGTGGACACGTGCATCGCGCGGATCTTCAACACGTTCGGGAGCAAGATGAGGCCGCACGACGGCCGCGCGATACCGACGTTCCTGCGCCAGGCGATGACCGATAAGCCGGCGACGGTTTTCGGCGACGGCTCACAGACGCGCAGCTTCTGCTACGTCGACGACCTGATCCGGGGGCTCGTCCTGCTCGCCGAGTCCGACGTTCACGAGCCGGTCAATCTCGGCAACCCGAACGAGATGAGCCTCATCGACCTGGCGAAGATGATCATCGAGCTGACCGAGTCGCGCTCGGAGATCGTCTTCGAGGCGCTCCCGGTCGACGATCCCCAGGTGCGCCAGCCGGACATCACGCGGGCGAAGCAGCTGCTCGGCTGGGAGCCCGAGATCGACGTCCGCGAGGGCCTGCGGCGTACCATCGATCACTACAGCCGGATCCTCGGCACACCCGCACAGCGATGAGCAGCTCCGAAGCCAAGAACCTGGAAGCCATCTCGAAGGCAATAGATGCCCACAACGCAAGCTGCGAGTGGCCTGCCGTGGCGATCGAGATGAACCCCTTCGAGGTCGAGCGGCTCGGCTGGGACACGATCCGCGGGCTCCCGATCCGGAGCAACCCGGCGCTCGAGACCGGAGCGTTCACGGTGGTCTGCGCCCGGGATGAGGGCGAGCCGGGGGAGACGGTCGAAGCCGTCGCCGAGCAGACCGTGCCGGCCGAGCCGGTGCACGTGCGCTAGGCGCCTCCAAGGCCCCAGCCCACACCGCCGCAACTTCGGGCCGTCCGGCGGGATTCAAGCTCCGCGCCGGAATGCCGACCCTATGGACAGATGTTCTACTCGTACGCCGCCAATCCCGGTTCTGACGCGGAATCCGCTCTACCCTTGACCAGGCGCTCCCCTGCGCGAAAGGGACTCGCATAGTCGTCACGCGCATCGTCTCGCTGGTCCTCGCTGCCGGCCTCTTGGCCGGCATGGCTTTCGGCGTCCTGGCGACGGCCCAAGCGCCCCCTCCCGACAACGCGCCGCACCTGCTGCTGGTGCCGTCCGACGCCGAGGGAACGGCCGCGCTGGCACGCACGGACGCCCGGGTGATCGCCCGCTACGAGTCCTTCTCGCTGGTCGAGGCACGGGGTGGCGACGACGAGCGCCTGCGACGCGCCGGCGCTGAGCGCCACGACGACATGCGCACCGTCGAGACCGCCGCGGGCGAGATCGACCCAACCACCGACCGCTCCTCCCTCGCCGCCAAGGACGGCCCAGACCGCCAGGAGACGCTGGCGCTGGTCCAGTTCGTGGGTCCGCCGAAGGAGGCCTGGGTCGAGCGCCTGCGGGAGACCGGCGCCCGGATCGTCACGTACCAGGCCGACAACGCGTACGTGGTGCACGCGAGCGGCTCCGCGGTGGACCGTGTGGCGGCCCTGCAGGGCGGCCATCCGGCGGTACGCGCGGTGAGCGTCCTGACCGCGGCGGACAAGCTGGAGGAGCGCTCGAGCCGCTCAGGCACGTTCGCGGTGACCACGGTGACAGGCGCGGCCGGAGAGGAGGCGCGGGATGAGGCGGCCGCACTGGCGGGACCCGCCGCAGCCGCCCCGGTGACCGTCGGCGCACTGCGCACGGAGTACAGGGAACTGACGTCCGGGGAGGTGGCCGAGCTGGCGCGCGATCCGGGTGTGGTCGCGGTGGAGGCGTACGCGGAGCCGGAGCTGTTCGACGAGCGGGCGGCGCAGATCGTGGCGGGCAACCTGAACGGCTTCGTGCCGGCGGGCGACACCTATCTCGACTGGCTCGAGGACCCTGACCGCATCCCGACCCAGGACACCTTTGGGTTCGCCATTGACGTCACCGACGAGGGGCTCGACAACGGGGCCGTCACCACGGCCCATCCCGACTTCAGGACCCACGGCACGGGGTCCACGCGGGTCGCCTACATGGCCGACTACACAAGCGATCCCGATGCCCGCGACTGCGGTGGCCACGGAACGAACGTCGCCTCGATCGCCGCCGGG
>JBKGUS010000082.1:0-5767 GCA_046462295.1 Thermoleophilaceae bacterium
CCTGCCCCTCCTGCTCGCAGCGCGCCACGCCGTCCTCGACCGAGAGCCCCTTAAGGCCCGTCGCGATCGGCCGCCCGAGCGCATGCGCCACTCGGATGCCGACCTGGTATCCACCCGAATCGGCCGATTCGTTGCCGAAGATCGCCAGGTCGAACGGCCCGCCGGAAGCCTCCTCGGCGCGTACGGCGTCCAGGATGGCGCCCGCGGTCGCCTGCGGATCCCACTCCTCATCGCTGTCGTTCACCAGGAGCACCCCGCGGTCGGCGCCGACCGCGAGCATGTCGCGCACCTGCTCCTCGGCCTCGGGAGGCCCCAGCGTGAGCACCGTGACCGACCCGCCGTGCTGCTCGACGAGCCGCACAGCCTCCTCGACCCCGCACTCCTCATGAGGGCTGATCGTGAAGCCCAGGTGGCGCGTCTCGATCGCCTGCTCGTCGGCGGTGAGCACCATCCGGCCGCCCGTGAGCGGCACGCGCTTGACGCAGACCAGGATCCTCATGTCAGCACCGGGTCGGCGGCCTTCACCCGCTCGCCCGTGGGGTCGAACAGCGGGGTTGAGTCGGCGCGCTCGACCGTCACCGGGTAGCGCTCGTTCATGTACTCCACCGCCAGCTGCTCGCCGACCACCGCGTGCTCGGGCGGGAGGTAGGACAGCAGGATGTGCTTGCCCACCGACGGGCCCGCGCCGGCGGAGGTCACGAACGACCGGCGGCCCTTCGAGTCGGTGAGCGGCGAGCCGTCACGGGTCACGATCGGCTCGCCGCCCAGCATGTACCGCTTCACGCCGCTCGCGGAGGTGTGGTCGTCCACCGTGAGCGTGCACATCACGGCTGCGGGCTCCGCCTCGCGGTGGCGCACGTGCGCCTCCTTGCCCAGGAAGTCCTGCTCCTTCACCTTGCCCCACGCCATGCCGGCCTCGACAACGTCGTACTCGCCGTCCAGCTCGAAGCCGAACGCGCGGTAGCACTTCTCGAGCCGGCCGGTGGTGCCGTACACGCCGATTCCGGCCGGAACGATCCCGTGCGGCTCGCCCGCCTCGCGGACGACGTCCCACAGCTTCGCCCCCTGCTCGATCGGCACGTAGAGCTCCCAGCCGAGGTCGCCCACGTATGAGATCCGCGACGCGAGCACCCGCAGGGAATCCATCTCGATCGTCCGGCAGCTCGCGAACGGGAAGCCCTCGTGCGAGACGTCGTCGCCGGTGGTGCTCGCGAGGATGTCGCGCGCCCGCGGGCCCCACAGGCCGAGCGTGCACCAGCTGGAGGTGAGGTCGAACACCTGCGCGCTCCCGTTCTCGGGCAGGTGGTCGACGACCCACTTCAGGTCCGCCATGCCGTGCGCGCCGCCGGTGACCACCCGGAAGTGCTCGTGGCCGAGCCGCATCACCGTGAGGTCCGAGCGGAAGCCGCCGCCCGGGGTGAGCCACGGCGTGTACACGACCTTGCCGAGCTTCACGTCCATCTGGCGCATCGACACGCGCTGCACCGTGTCGAGCGCACCCGGCCCCACCACGTCGAACACGCAGAACGCGGTGAGATCGAACATGGCGGCGCGGTCGCGCATCGCGAGGTGCTCGGCGTTGATGATCGGCGACCACCAGCGCGAGTCCCACTCGGCCTCCCGGTCGGCGATCTGGTCGGCGAACTCCTCGAGCAGCGGCGCGTTCGACTCGTACCAGTGCGGCCGCTCCCAGCCGGCGGCCTCGAAGAAGACGGCGCCGAGCTCCCGCTGGCGCTCGTTGAAGGGGGACAGCCGCACGTCGCGGTTCGACGCCCACTGCTCGCCCGGGTGGACGATGCCGTAGGTCTTGTTGAAGCCCTCGGAAGCGCGCGCCCGAACGTGGCCGACCGTGCGCTGGTGTTCGTAGAAGCGGGCCACGTCGGAGGCCTGCAGATCGATCTGGGCCTCGCCGTCGACCATCCACTCGGCGAGCGCGCGCCCGACCCCCGGCCCTTCCTTCACCCACACCGCGGCGGCCGACCACAGCCCCCTCGTCTCGGGTGTCTCGCCGAGGATCGGGAGACCGTCCGGGGTGAGCGAGAGCAGGCCGTTGATCGCGTACTTGATGCCGACGGACTCGTCGCCGACGATCTCCGGCATCAGCTCGAGCGCGTGCTCCATCTGCTGGGTGAAGTCGTCCTGGGTGAACGGCAGCTCGGTGGGCGAGAGCGCCGCCTCCTCGATCGAGGGGATCTCGTCGGGGTCGTGCACGATCGGGCGGTGGGCGTAGGAGCCGACCTCGAGGCCGCCGCCGTCCTGGCGCTCGTACATGCCCACGTCCATGTCGCGGACGATCGGGTACTCGATGCTCGACTTGGCGTCCGCGAAGCGCGGCACCGGGCCGATGTCGATCATCTGGTGCACCGCCGGCGTAAGCGGGATCGACGCCCCGGCCATCCGCGCCAGCCGCGGGCTCCAGACGCCGCAGGCGATCACCACGATTTCGGCCTCCACGTCGCCGCGCGTGGTGAGGACGCGGCGCACGCGGCCGCGCTCGACGTCGATGCCGAGCACCTCGGTGTTGGCCGAGACGGTGAGGGCGCCCTGCTGCTGTGCCTGCTCGCGCATCAGCGTGCCGGCCCGGAGCGAGTCGACCACGCCCACCCCGGGCGAGTAGAAGCCGCCGAGCAGGATGCTCTCGTCGATGAAGGGGACGAGCTCCTTGATCTCGGCCGGCGTGACGAGCGACACCGGCTCGACGCCCCAGGACTTCGCCGAGGCCATGCGCCGCCGCAGCTCCTCCATGCGCTCCTCGGTGCGTGCGACCTCCAGCCCGCCGCTCTCGATGAAGACGCCGAGCTCCTTGTACTCGCGCACGCTGTCGAGCGTGAGCGAGGTCATCTCGCGGGAGTGATCGACGGGATAGATGAAGTTCGACGCGTGGCCGGTCGACCCGCCGGGGTTGGGCAGCGGTCCCTTGTCGATCAGGAGCAGATCGCCCCAGCCGAGCCGGGCGAGGTGGTCGACGAGGCTGTTGCCGACGATGCCGGCGCCGATCACGACGGCACGGGCGGAGCCGGGAAGGGCCCCGGCTACTCCAGACTGCTCTTCCACTTCGTCACCTCGGGGTAGCTGGCGGCTGCCAAGTCGCCGCGGCCGACGCCGCGGGCGAGACCTGATATATCACACCCCGATGCACTCGTCACGGGGGTCGTGATTGCACTCGTCACGGGAGCTGAGGAGCTCTTCGTTCGAGGTTCGCGTCGACGGCCGGCCGGCGCGCCTCGAGGACCTGTTCGAGGGGTTCGGCGAGCAGGACCGGCTGGGCGTGGTGATGAGCAGTCCGTGCGGCGGGGTGGGGGCGAGCGCGCTGATCACCGCGACGATCACCGCGTTCTATGACTTCCACCGTGCGCGCGGGGACGACTTCTTCGTCTACCCCGACTACTACCTGTTCCACGTGGGGCGCCCGCGGGGCGACCACGCGCGGCTGGACGTGTGGCCGCGGCGCAAGGAGGTGGTGGTGGGGGAGGAGCCGCAGGCGATCCTGGAGGCGATCGACGACCGGGGGATCACGCGGCTGGTGGTGGAGGACGGGCCGCCGGCCGAGGCGGACCTGGACGACGAGGCGGTGGCGAGCGCCCGCGGCCGGATCAGGACGTGCCTGGCCTACTCGCCGGCGGGGCGGGCGGAGGACGCCGACGTGGAGATCGCGAGCAATCCCGTGACCGAGGGGTACGTGGAGGCGATCCTGGATCCGGAGACTCGGGTCGCAAGGCTGCGAGCGGAGCTGCGGGCAGCCGAAGCGGACGCGGCCGCGGCGAGCGCACCGCAGCCGGACGCGGCCGCGGCGAGCGCACCGCAGGCGGACGCCCTCCGCGCCCGCATCGCGTCGATCGAGTCGCGGATCTCCGAGGTCGAGAGGGGCGTCCGCCTCCGCATCCTTCGCGCCCGCGGCGAGCTTGTCCGCGAGGGCCGGCCGGTCGAGACGTACCGGCGCATCGGCCTCGAGGAGGCCCTCGGGCTGCTCGGCTCCCAGACGCCCGTGGCGGCGGGTTGACCCGTCGGCGGGCGAACTGATATATCAGGTCGATGCTCGCCGCCGAGCCGCAGAGCCCATCCGCCGGCGCGAACGACGCGCGTGAGGGGCAGCCCGCCCCGCGCCTCTCACTCCTCGCTGCCCTCCAGCGGCCCCGCTACGAGGTCCTCCCCCTCGACGGCGTCGCCGAACAGGTCCTCGCTCACCTCCCGCCCGACAGCAAGGTCACCCTCACCGCCTCGCCCAGCCGGGGGCTCGAGGCCACCCTCACCGCCGCCGAGGCGCTCGCCCGGCGTGACTACTCCGTCGTCCCTCACCTCTCCGCCCGGCTCGTCCGCGACCGCGCCCATCTCGAGGAGATCGTCGCCCGGCTTCGCGCCGTCGACGTCCGCGAGGTCTTCGTGATCGCCGGCGACGCCCGCCGGCCGGCGGGCGAGTACGCCGGCGCCGCGGAGCTGCTCGCAGCGATGGGCGAGCTGCGCGAGTCGTTCGCCGAGATCGGCATCTCGGGTTACCCCGAGAGCCACCACTTCATCAGCGACGAGACGACCATCGAGGCGATGTTCGCCAAGGAGCCGATGGCGACCTACATCGTCAGCCAGATCTGCTTCGACGCGGACGTGATCGCCAGCTGGGTCACGCGGGTCCGCGACCGCGGCACGCACCTCCCGATCTGGATCGGCGTGCCCGGCGCCGTCGACACCCGTAAGCTCATGCGCACCTCCCTGCGCATCGGGCTCGGCGAGTCGGTCCGGTTCCTGCGCTCCCAGCACGGTCTGCTCCGGCGCTTCCTCTCGCCCCGCCGCTACACCCCCACCGGCCTTCTCGAGCAGCTGTCCCCGACCTTCGCCGATCCGGATGCGCGGGTGGGCGGCATCCACGTGTACACCTTCAACGAGCTGAAAGAGACCGAGACCTGGCGGCGGCAGCTCGTCGACCGTTTGACGAACTAGGAGGAGTCCTTGTCACAGGTGAACGAGAACCCCGGAATCCTGCTGTATTCGCGGATCCGCAAGTCGCCGTACTTCTACGCCTCGCGCCGCCACGGCGTCCAGCTCTACAGCGTCTACAACCACACGTACCACCCGCGCCACTACGGCGATCCGGTCGAGGAGTACTGGCACCTCCTGAACGGCGTGACGCTCTGGGACGTCGGCGTGGAGCGCCAGATCGAGATCAGCGGCCCGGACGCGTTCGAGTTCACCAACCTCCTCGTCGCGCGCGATCTCAACAAGTGCGCCGTCGAGCAGTGCAAGTACGTGTTCCTGTGCCTGCCAGACGGCGGCATCATCAACGACCCCGTCCTGCTGCGCGTGGAGGAGAACCGCTTCTGGCTCTCGCTCGCCGACAGCGACGTGGAGCTGTGGGCCCGCGGCGTCGCCTACAACTCCGGCCACGACGTGACGATCAAGGAGATCGATGTCGGCCCGGTGCAGGTGCAGGGGCCGAAGTCGAAGGACGTGATGGTCGACCTGTTCGGCGACAGCATCCTCGAGATCCCGTACTACTTCCTGCGCCCGTACGAGGTGAACGGGATGAAGGTGCTCGTGTCGCGCACCGGCTACACCGCCGAGCTCGGTTTCGAGATCTACCTGTACGAGGCGAGCAAGAACGGGGTCGCGCTCTGGGACGCCGTGCTCGAGGCCGGGAAGCCGCACGGGCTCGAGGTGATCGGCCCGTGCCACATCCGCCGGATCGAGGGCGGGATCCTCGCCCTCGGGCCGGGCTGCGACATGTGGTACGACACGAACCCCTACGAGGTCGGGATGGGCTACGACTGGATGGTCG
>JBKGUS010000083.1:0-12093 GCA_046462295.1 Thermoleophilaceae bacterium
AACCTGTCGGGACTGGTCTTCCTCGAGGCGGTCCGCTCGCCGTTCGCCGAGGTGGACGCGGTGCTGTCCGAGCTGCGCGGGAAGGCGGACGCGGTGCTCGTCGACATGCACGCCGAGGCGACGAGCGAGAAGGTCGCGATGGGGTGGCACGTGGACGGCCGCGCGCTGGCCTGCGTGGGCACGCACACGCACATCCCGACGGCCGACGGGCGCGTGCTGCCGGGTGGGACCGCCTACATCACGGACGTAGGCATGACGGGCCCGCGCGGCGGCGTGATCGGCGTGAAGCGCGAGCAGGCGCTCGAGCGATTCCTCACGCTGACGCAGGTGCGCTTCGAGACCTCAGACGAGGACCCGTGGCTCAACGCCGTCCTCGTCGAGGGCGACGCCGGCGGGCGGGCGGTCGCGTTCGAGCAGATCCTGGTCCCGGGGGGCGCGGAGGGCACGTAGCGCGAGGACGAGAACCGCGAGCAGGACGAGGTTGCGGAGCCCGATGACCGCGACCGGGAACGGCTCGCGGCCGACCAGGTCGAAGTAGCGCGCCGGGAACTCGATCTGCGTGAGGACCGCGGCGGCAGCGGTGGCGGCGGCGAGCGCGTGGAGACGCCAGGCCAACGCGAGGGCGCCGAGCGGGATCAGCCACAGCATGTACTGGGGGGAGAGAACCTTGCCGAGGGCGGCGAAGGCGGCCACGGTTGTGAGGGAGGCGAGCACGAGCTGTCGCGAAGCGCCACGCCCTCGCGACGCGACGACGGCGATCAGGCCCAGCATCACGGCCAGGCACACCAAGGCGATGGCGTCGGCGGCCGGGTGCTCGAGCCCGTCGGAGCGGTGGCTCTGCACGCTGTCGGCCTCGCCGACCCCGAGCTCGTCCAGCAGCAGGAGGCCGCTTGCGGGCAGGCTCTCGACCTGGACAGGGCGTTCCAGGTGGTAGGTCACCGCGTCCCACGCGCCGTCCGGCGACACCGCCACCGCGGCGGCGGCCGGCAACGCCAGTGCCGCCAGCAGCGCGGCTGCCGACTGAATCAGCGTGCGCCGGTCCACCCGGCGGGCGAGCCAGGCCAGCGCCACCGGCGCGGCCACCAGAGGAAAGCCCTTCGTCATCGCCGCCAGGCCCAGGACGGCCATGCCGAAACGTGGGCGGCCGGCCGCCAGCAGCAGGAGGGCTCCGAGAAGCAGGGCCACGGGCGCGAGGTCGAAGTGGGTGCGCACGAGCGCGCCGCACAGCAGCGGCATCAGGGCCGCGGCGAGGAGGGCGCGGCGCGCATCGCCGCCCGTGCGGGCGGCGAGGGCGCCGCAGAGGACGACCACCGCCGCCGCGAGGAGGAACGTCCAGCCGGCGAAGGCCCACCTGAACAGCTCCTCCCCTGTCCCGAGGAGGCCGGGAAGGGCGATCGCGGGCGCCGCGAGCGGCGGGTACTCGAGGAAGACGTCGCGGTACGGGAGGTCGCCGTCCAGCACGGGCTCGGTGAAGACGCGGTAGACGAAGAGGTCGTTCACGCGCTCGTCCGACCAGGGCGAGATCCAGAGGGTGGCCACCCAGCCGGCCGCAACCAGGAGGAGCGCGCCGAGCACTCGCTTCACGCAGCCACCGCCTCCCGCTCGGGTGGCCGCGCCGCCGCCGGTGCCGGCTCCCGGTACGCACCGAACGTCGCCACGAGCACGAACGGCACGAACCAGACCACGTAGAGGTAGAACCAGTGGGTCACCGCGAGCTGGAGCACGATCAGCACTGCCGCTCCCAGCGCGGCCACCTGGCGCTCGTCCGGGCGCCGCGGCACGACGGCGACCGCCAGCGCCAGCCCCACGGCGCCCACCTTCACCACGGTCTGGAGCCAGTCCAGCGAGTCAACCTGTCCCCAGACGCTGAACGGCGACCCGCGGCCCGCCTGGTAGCCGATCGTGCGGTCATAGAGCTCGCGGAGGCCGCCGTCCGGGATGAAGGGCACGACCGTGATTGCGAGGGTCAGGCCCAGGGCCGCCCCGAACACGATCGGCGCCCGCCGGGCGAAGAGCGGGGCGAGCGCGAGCGGGGCGAACTTCGCGGCGGCGCCCAGAGCCACGGCAGTCCCGGCGGCGGCGGCGCCCCACCGGTGCTCGCCTGCGGCCGCGGGCCGCCGCTCCAGCCCGGCGCCGCGTCCCGCCACCCTCCCCGCCCGCGCAAACGCCAGCAGCGCCCCGATGCACGCCAGGGCGACGAGCGTGTCGTTCGCATTCGTCTCCAGCACGAACGCCGTGTACGGGTATGCGGCCCACGCCCACGCCAGGCCGACCCCGAGCGCCATCCCCTCGCGGCCCGGCCGCAGCGATCGGCCCAGCAGCAGCAGACCGCCGATCGCAAGCAGGTCGAACGCGATCGCCGCCCCGTGCGCGGCCGGCAGGTCGTCCCAGGCGCCGCTCCATCTGAGCGCCTGCTCGAACGGCACGTAGAGCAGGTAGTTGACCGGCCCGTAGGTGTCCCCTCGCTCGACGTCGTCGGAGAACCCCTCCCCGTACAGCTCGTCGCCATCCACGATCCGGTCGGCGCCGATCACCCCGGCGTAGCCCACGTCGATCACGTTCGAGTCGACCGCGTTCAGCGCCACCCGGAACGCCACCAGGAAGACGAGCGCCACCGCCAGCCAGGCGAGAGGCACGTGCGGCACCAGACGCCCGGGCCGCTCGCGCGGGCGGAAGGCCGCCAGCAGCACGCGCACCAGCAGGTACAGCAGCGCCGGGTACACGAGCGGCACCGACACCCCGATCTCGCCGCGATTGAAGAACACGTGGGACAGCCCGAAGCCCACCAGCACGAGCAGGTCGAGGTGCAGCAGCCGGAGCGGCCGGCGGAAGTCGATGAAGGGCAGGAGGACCAGCAGGCACAGGGGGATCCACACCCAGGGGGCGTTCAGCTTGCGGCCGAACGCCCCCGAGTAGCCGCGCGCCATCCGCCACGCCACCTGGTCGCCGTCCCACTGCTCGAGCACCGCCCCGCTGCGGTCGTCCAGCAGGACCTGCACGACCTCGTCGCCGTCGCGGAAGAAGCTGACCTGCCACCGCCCCGCCCCGCGCGTGTAGGCGGTCGGGTCCAGCGGGCCGTCCGCGCGCGCCGACCGCACCTTCACCGCCCGCGCCGCGATGCGCTCGGCTTCGTTCGCGCTGCGCTCGAAGAACCGGGGCGGCTCGGTCTGCGAGTCGGGGAGCTGGGGGTCCTGTGCCGCCGCCGCGCCGGGCGCCGCGAGCGCGACCAGCACCGCAACCAGCGCCGCCCTCAGTCCCGAGCGAACTCCAGCGCGAAGCTCCACATCTTGTTCCCGATGAAGTTGAGCGGCGTGGCCACCACGATCGAGATCGCCTGGGCGGGCAGCTCGGGCATCTCGGCGACGCTCACGAGCAGCTCGAGGATGCTCGCGGCGAACAGGAACGCGACGACGCTGACGGTGAAGAAGCGCGCGGCCTGGAAGCCGGCGCGACCGCTGCGGGCGCGGAAGGTCCAGTGGCGGTTCCACCAGAAGTTGTTCAGCACGGCAACGACGAACGCCACCGTCGCGCCCGCCAGATGGTGCATGCCGAACCCTTCCACGCACAGCGCGAAGACGCACAGGTTCACCACGTAGCCCGACGCGCCCACCGCGCAGAACTTGACGAGCTGAACCCAGTTGTGCGGCCTCCGCAGGCCAGCACGCACCCGCAGATGGACGCGCTCGCTCACCCGCGCAACGGTACATCGAAGTGGTCGAGCACCAGCGGAGCCACGTCCGTCAGCGCCCACTCCTCCCGCTCCGGCACCTCCATGCCGCCCACTAGCAGCACGCCCCGCGAGTCGTCGGCGTGGAGCGAGCCGTGGCTGCCGCCGCCGACGTGGTCCGCCCCACCCCAGTCGACGAACTCGAAGCCCGGCTCGGCAGAGACCAGCACGTCACCGGAGTGCGGGCACTCGAGCGCCGACCAGAGCCGGTTCAGCGCGTCGGGGTAGGTGTCGCTGGTCACGAGCCCGTCCACCACCTCCAGGCGAAGCACCCCATGCTCGCCCTCCACAGCCCAGTCCCGCCCGCGCCGGTCCCGCAGAGGCCCGCCTGGCGCGAAGCGCAGCTCGCCACGCTCGCTCCGCACGACGGCCTGTCCGTCGAGGAGGCGGGCGATCAGGTCCACGCCCGCCACCCCCTCGAGGGTGTTCACGGCGGTCGCGGCCAGCTCGCCGCGCCGTGACTCGTCCAGCGCGTAGACCATCGCCGACCGGGCGGCCGGGCAGACAGCCAGCTCGGCCTCGGTCGGCGCCGGGTCCGCAGGCGTGAGCACGCGGGCGTCCCCGAAGGCCGCGGCCAGGTTCACGCCCTCCTCCACCTTCGTCTGCGAGTGGTCCGACATGACGATCACGGCGTGGTCCTCGAGGAAGGCCTCGACGCCGCCGGCCACGTGCATGATGCGCTCGAGCGCCCGGTCGGCCTCGGCGATCGACACCACCTGCCCCTCCGGGCCGGCCTTGTGCGAGTGCGTGTCGTTGTCGGGCAGCGAGAAGAGCAGGAAGTCGAACAGGTCGTGCTCGACCAGGTAGGCGCCGACGCAGCCGGTGTGCCGGTCGCGCTGGCCGGGCATCCCGAGCGCTGACGTGCAGCCGGTGTTCCGCGAGTCGAACAGGTCCGCGTAGAAGAGCTCCCCTGCGCCGTAGACCGGATGGCGGAACTGGGCCGCCTCGGCGATGCGGCGGTACACACTCGCCCCCGACGGGTCGTGCCGCGTGCGGCCGCGGTAGATGAGGTAGGTCGTGCAGGCGGTCCGGAAGTCGGCGTCGTCGAGGTGCTCGAAGACGGTCTTGTGCGCACGCGTGAGGTGCGCCATGTTCATGTTGTAGACCGTGTCGTAGAGCGAGCGGACCACGCCGAACACGCGCGTGGCCTGGAACGACGAGCCGTACTCGACGTAACGCTCTTCGCCGCGGTGGTACCAGTTCATCGACGGGATGTGGTGCTCACCGGGGCCTAGTCCGGTGGCGATCGCCGCGCTCGCCACAGGCGTCACCGAGGGGAAGGTGGAGAGGCAGTCGCGTACGTAGGTGCCGCGGTCCCGCAGTGCCTGCAGCGCCGGCGCCCGCCCCTCCTCGATGGCGAGGTCGAGCATGTCCGGCTTGAGCGAGTCGATGACGGCGAGGACGATCTTCTTGCGCTTCGCGGCCACCGGCTAGCGCAGGATCCGCAGCCCGGCGTACTTCTCGCCCTCCCGCTCCTTGCCCCGCACGAGCAGCAGGACGAAGGCGGCGATGGCGAGGATCGACACCGGCGGCAGAAAGACCGCGATGGCGGCCAGCAGGAGGGCGGCGCCGTCGGCGTAGGCCGTCATCAGCGCGGCCGCACCGCCCTCGAGGCGCCGCCGGGCACGTTCGACCACGCCCCCGACCGCCCTCCAGCCGAGGAGGGCGCAGATCGGTCCCGCGACCAGGCCGATCCACGCCGCGGAGCCGCCGTCCGCCAGGGCGCCGGCGAAGAGCATGGCCCCCAGCACCAGGCCGAGGACGCCGCTGAGGATCTCGATGGCACCACCCATGTCGGAGCGCTCCATCAGGTAGGCCACCACCCCCACCGCCACGACCGCGATCAGGAAGCCGGTCGACTCGAGGAAGCTCCAGTCGGTGCCGTCGAAGTCGATGCCGATGTCGCCGCGGGCCAGGGCGCCGGCCAGCAGCGGAGGCAGGTAGGGCCGGACGCCGGTGGCGCCCGCGAGCCCCATGCCGGTCGTGGTGTCGAGGAAGACGCTCACCGCCCGGTACCCTAGCTCCCGTCCTCGTGAGCATTTCACGCGACCTCGAGCGCTACGCCGGGCTGTTCGCCTCACGCACGAAGGTCATGAAGTCGTCCGCGATGCGGGACCTCATGGCCGTGACCGCGCGACCGGAGGTGATCTCGCTCGCCGGCGGCCTGCCCGACACCAGTACGTTCCCGCCCGACACTTTCGCCGCGGTGGCGCAGCGGATCGCCGCGGAGTCGTGCGCGAAGGCGCTCCAGTACGGGCCCACCGAGGGCCTCCCCGAGACCAAGGAGTGCATCGCCGAGGTGATGGCGGCCGAGGGGATGCGGGTCGACCCCGAGGACATGATCGTCACCACCGGCGGGCAGCAGGTGATCGACCTCGTCACGAAGACGCTGATCGATCCCGGCGACGTCGTGATCGCCGAGGGGCCGACCTACCCCGGCGCCGTGCCGGTGTTCTGCACCTACCAGGCGGAGGTCGTCCAGATCGATATGGACGCGGCGGGCATGCGCGTGGACCTCCTCGAGGAGACGCTCGAGCGCCTCGACCGCGAGGGGCGCCGGCCGAAGTTCATCTACACGGTGCCGACCTTCCAGAACCCGGCGGGCGTGACGATGTCGCTCGCGCGGCGCCGCCGGCTGGTCGAGGTGGCGCGGGAGCGCGAGCTGCTCGTGCTGGAGGACAACCCGTACGGGCTGCTGCGCTACGAGGGCGATCCGCTGCCGCCGCTGTACGCGCTCGACGGCGGCGTGTACGTGATGTACCTCGGCACGTTCTCGAAGATCCTGTCGCCGGGGATCCGGATGGGCTGGGTGGTGGCGCCGCCGCCGGTGCTCGAGAAGATCAACCTCGGCAAGCAGGGCGCTGACCTCTGCACCTCGACGCTCTCCCAGCTGATGGTCCAGGCGTACTTCGAGCGGGCGCCGTGGCGGGACTACGTCGACTCGCTCACCGAGATCTACCGCGACCGCCGCGACGCGATGCTTGACGCGCTCGCGGACCACTTCCCGCGCCAGGCCGAGTGGACCCGCCCGGGCGGCGGGCTGTTCATCTGGGCGACGCTGCCGGACTTCATCGACACCACCGACCTGCTGGCGCGCGCCCTGCGCGACAACGTGGCCTTCGTGCCGGGCTCGTCGGCGTTCCTCGACGGGCGCGGGCACAGCTCGATGCGGCTCAACTTCTCCGCTTCGGACGGCGAGTCGATCCGCGAGGGCATCCGCCGGATCGGCGAGGTGGTCACGGAGCAGGTGGAGCTGTTCGGCACGATCACCGGCGAGCACCAGGCGGTCACGCCGCCGGGCGCCGAGGTCGTGCAGATCCCGACGCCGGCGGAGCGCTCACGGAGGGCCCGCTGACCCGGATCGCGGTTCTCAAGGGGGGCCGGTCGCTGGAGCGACAGGTGTCGCTGCGCTCGGGGGCGCGGGTGGAGGACGCGCTCGGGCGGCTCGGGCACGAGGTGATCCCGATCGACGTGGGGCTCGACCTCATCGCTCGGTTGCGCGAGGCCGCGCCCGACACCGCCTTCATCGCCATGCACGGCCGCGACGGCGAGGACGGCACGGTGCAGGAGCTGCTCGAGATCCTCGACATCCCGTACACGGGGTCGGGGGTGCTGGCGTGCGTGCGGTCGATGGACAAGGTGCTCGCAAAGCACCTGATGCTCGAGAGCGGGATCCCGACGCCGGACTTCTACGCCTTCAACGAGACCGCCTTCCGCGAGCTGGGCGCCGCCGAGGCGCTGGGGGCGATCGAGGAGCGGCTCGAGTTCCCGATCGTGGTGAAGCCGTCGAGCCAAGGCTCGGCGCTGGGGATCAAGTTCGCGCGGACGCCCGCCGACGTGCCGGCCGCGCTGGTGGCGGCCTTCTCGTACGACTCGAAGGTGCTGCTCGAGCGGCACGTGGACGGCCGCGACCTGGCGGTGTCCATCCTGGACGGGCAGGCGTTGCCCGTGGTGGAGGCGGTGCCCCAGGGGGACGAGTTCTACGACTTCGAGGCCCGCTACGAGATCGGCCGTACGGCATTCGTCTGCCCCGCGGAGCTGCCCGGCGACCTGACGTCGCAGGCGCAGGACCTGGCCCTCCGCGTGTACGAGCTGCTGGGCTGCGAGGCGTTCGCGCGGGTGGACCTGATGCTGGACGCGGACGGCGAGCTGACCGTGCTGGAGGCGAACCCGATCCCCGGGCTGACGGAGACCTCGCTGCTGCCCCAGGCGGCCGAGGCGGCGGGGATCTCGTTCGACGAGCTGGTGAGCCGGATCGTGGAGCTCTCGCTCGCGGGGGCTCCCGCCAGCCAGCCAGGCATCGGCGGGGGTCCGGGGGCGCGAGCCCCCGGTTACTGATCCTCCGGCTCGCCGCTAGCGAAGTCCTCGGGGGTCACGTTGTCGAGGAAGTCCTTGAACTTCTCGACGACCTCCTCGGTGTCCTCGACCTCGTGCTCGAACTCGATCGCGGACTCCGAGATCACGTCCTCGGCAGCGAAGATCGGCGCGCCGGTGCGAACGGCGAGGGCCAGGGCGTCGGAGGGACGCGAGTCGATCGGGATCTCGCGGCCGTTCAGCTGGAGGGTGACCTCGGCGTAGAAGGTGTTCTCACGCAGCTCGGTCACGGCGACCCGGGTGCAGGAGACGTCCAGCTCCGACAGCATCTCGCTGATCAGGTCATGGGTCATCGGCCGGGGCGTGTTGGCGCCCTGGAGCTTCATCAGGATCGCGGCGGCCTCGGGGTGCCCGATCCAGATCGGGAGGAACTTGTTCCCCTCGCGAGTCTTCAGGAGCACGATCGGCTGCTTGCCGACCATGTCGAAGCTCACGCCGTAGATAACCATCTCCTGCATGGGCTCTTCGACAGTCTAGACGCGGGGCGAAGTGGCCACTATGGCCCCTCTGGAACGACCGAGGGCCCCGCGCACGGGGCCCTCAGGCACTCGCCTGTTGACTGGATCGCTGCGCACTCGGCCGAGCCGAGTGCCTGCGCGAAGATGGGCGATCCTGGACTCGAACCAGGGACCTCGTCCTTATCAGAGACGCGCTCTAACCGGCTGAGCTAATCGCCCTTCGGGGGCGATTGTAGCGGCGCTATGCGGCCCGGCGGGCGGCGGCCGAGAGGAGCGAGCGAGCCAGTTCCACGGCCTCGGCCGGGCGCTCGAACTCGAGCTCGATCACGCAGCGCTCGCCCCGCGCCCGGGCCTTCACCTCGCGTCCCAGCGCCGCCGCCAAGGCGTCCTCGGCTGCCGCCAGCGCCTCCGCCAGGTCTGGGTGCACCACGCGCGGCCGGCGCGGCTCCGGCTGGCGCTCGCCCTGCTCCGCCTCGCGCGCCCGGCGCTCCGTCTCACGCACCGACCATGCGCCGTCGCGCGCGTCGAGCGCCAGGTGGCGGCGGGTCGCGTGGTCCTTGCAGAGCAGGATCGCCCGGCCGTGGCCCTCGCTCAGCTCGCCGGTCTCGATCAGCTCGAGCGCCTCCTCGGGCAGGTCAAGCAGCCGGATCAGGTTGGAGATGGCGACCCGGCTGCGGCCGACACGCCGCCCCACCTCCTCCTTGGTGAGGCCGAGGTCGTCGACCAGGGTCGCGCAGGCGCGGGCGGACTCCACGGGGTTGAGGTCCTGGCGCGCCATGTTCTCCGCGAGCGCAAGTTCGAGGCGCTCCCAGTCCTCGGTGTCGCGCACGAGCGCCGGGATCGTCTCCAGTTCGGCGATCTTCGCGGCCCGCAGGCGACGCTCGCCCGCCACGAGCTCGAAGCTGCCGCCGGCCAACGGGCGGACCACGATCGGCTGCAGGACGCCGCGCACCCGGATCGACTCGGCCAGCTCCGCGAGCCGTGCGTCGTCGAAGACCCGGCGCGGCTGGCGCCCGTTCGGCTGGATCAGGTCGGGTGGGATGTTGCGCAGCCCGTCCTCCACCTTGCCACCGCGCGGCAGGATGGCGTCGAGGCCGCGGCCCATCGCGCGCCGCTCGTCAGCCACGCGCGGCCACCTCCTTGGCGAGCCGCAGGTACGCGGCCGAGCCGGCGCTGTGAGGGGCATGCCGGATCACGGGAACGCCGAAGCTCGGCGCTTCCCCCAGCCGCACGTTGCGCGGCACGACCGTGTCGAACACGAGCTCGGGGAAGTGCTCGCGGACCTCGCGCTCGACGTCGCGCGCCAGACGCGTGCGACCGTCGTGCATGGTGAGGATCATCCCCGCCACGGTGAGGCGCGGGTTCAGCTCGCGCTGGATCAGCGAGAGCGTGTCGAGCAGCTGTGCGAGGCCCTCGAGCGCGAAGTACTCGGTCTGGACCGGGACGATGACCTTGTCGGCGGCGACGAGCGCGTTGACGGTGAGCGGGCCCAGTGAGGGCGGGCAGTCGAGGAGCGTGAAGAGGTAGCGCTCGCGGACCGAGCCGAGCCGCTCCCGGAGGATGGTCTCGGAGCCCGGGATGCGAGGGAGCTCGACGTTGGCGCCGGCGAGGCCGGGCGTGGACGGGACCACGTCGAGCGACTCGATGCTGCTCGGCACGGCCGCGTCGGCGAGCGGAAGGTCGCCGGACAGGCAGTCGTAGATATTGGGACTCGCGTCCTTGGAGATGCCAAGTGCAACCGTGGCGTTGCACTGCGGGTCGAGGTCGGCGAGGAGGGTCGGGTAGCCGGCGTCGGCGATGGAGGCGCCGAGGTTGACGGCGGTAGTCGTCTTGCCTACCCCGCCCTTCTGGTTCGCGACTGCGAGGACGCTGCCCATGCGGGGCTCAAGCTACGTGGCGGTTCGGTCGGAAGGGCACGTTTGGTTTGTTCGCCTCCGAACGGCTCGCTCCTGCGTGCGTTTACGACGAGTAATGAAGGTGGCCGGGCCTGGTGGGCGCTGCGCGGAGGGGTTCCACACGAACCGGCGCTATAGCGGACGTTTCGTCAGGAACCCCCGCCCAATGGCCGTTTCGCAGCCATCCCGGCCCGCCGCGGAAAGCGCGCGGGCGTAGGCGCCACCTTGCGGAAGACGTAGAGATGGCGATCGCGGGCTCCGACGAACGGCTCGACCGACACCACGTCCTCGAGCGACATCCCCACTTCATCCGCCGCCCCCCTCCCCAGCCGCAGTTCGTCGGCGCCCATAGCCCCCTTCCAGGCAACGAGAACGCCCGAGTCACGTAGAAGCGGCGCCGCGTACTCCACGAGCACCGGCAACGCAGCCACCGCCCGCGCGGTCACAGCGTCGTAGAGACCCCTCCCACCGCCAAGAGCAGCCGGCAGCCGCGCCCAATCCTCCGCCCGCGCCACCACGCTCCGCGCATTCTCAACCTTCGCCGCCTGGATCAGGCGATCGATCACCGCCGCCTTCCGCCCCACCGACTCGATCAGATCCACGCGGGCCGCAGGCAGCGCCACCGCCAGCACCAACCCGGGAAAGCCCGCGCCGGCACCCACGTCGGCGATTCGCCGAGCGGACGCGAGCGACGGAACCTCCAAGCCGGACAGGCTGTCCGCGACATGCACCTCGCGTGCCCGCTCGGGGTCGCTGACGGTGGTGTGCGGATCGGGCTCGGCCGCCAGCGCCTCGAGCAGCAGCTCGATCTGGGGATCCGTTTCACGGGAAACACCTCCGCGCGCACCCGGCCGAGCCGGGCGCTTGCGGCCAGGCGGACCGGCCTCGCTCAGGGCTCGCGGAAGGCCCGCACCGGGCTGATCACGAGCCGGCGGTCTGGCTCGTCGCCCTCGGAGTGGGTCTCCACGTCGCTGCGCTCGCTCAGGTACGTGTGCACGACCTTCCGCTCCGGCGCCCGCATCGGCTCGAGCTCCACGGCGCGGTCGTAGCGGAGCGCCTCGGCCGCCGCGCGGTCGGCCATCCGGTGCAGAGCGGTCTCGCGGCGCTCGCGGTACCCGGCCGCGTCGACCGTCACCTGCTTGCGCGTGTCGCGCCCGCGGAAGGCAGCCCGGAACGCGATGTGCTGCACGGCGTCGATCGTCGACCCGTGCTTGCCGATCATCAGCCCGAGGTCCTCGCCGTTCACCGTCGCGCGGATCTCGTCCTCGTTCTCCTCCACGTCCACGGTGGCCTCAAGCCCGAGCGAGTGCACCACGCGGGCCACCACGGCCCGCACCCGCTCGGCGGGCTCCTCCGGGATGACCTCGGCGGCGTCGCGCCAGGCGTCCTCGTCGACCTCGCCGCGCACCCGCGCCGCACCGGCCGCCTCCGGCTGCTCGATCACCTCGAACCGCACGCAGTCGGCCGTTATTCCCGGGAAGCGCGGCTCCAGCTGCTTCATCGCCGCCCACTTCGCCTCGCCGAGGCTCTCGCCCGAGGCCTCGACGGTCAGATCGTCGGCCGCGGCGCTCACCGCCGCCGTCCCGAGCGCTTCTTCTTCTTGCGAGGCGAAGGCGCCGCCGCCCTCGCCTCGCAAGAA